>JAGQXH010000035.1 GCA_020436695.1 Lewinella sp.
TCTTCTACATAAAGTCCGTATTCATCACACAACTTCAAAAAGTTTTCAGAAGGCGGATAATGGGACGTGCGGATATAATTCATATTGGCCTCTTTAGCGAGTAGCACGTCCTGCAATTCATATTCAGGAGTGGAAACTCTTCCTAGTTCCGGGTGTACGTCGTGCCGGCAGGCTCCCCTGAGCTTTACGGGTTGCCCATTTACTAAAAATCTGTTGCCATCCACCTGGACTTCGCGGAACCCTATTTTTTCCTTTTTGCTCCAGATCAGTTCTCCGTCTTCATGCAGAGCGATACTCAGGGTGTATAGGTTGGGATGTTCTGCATCCCATTTTTCCGGATGGATGATGGTATTGCGGATGGTAAAGGAGGCGTCTGCTCCGATAGCCGTACTACCGTTTTCCATAGAGACCGTTCCATCCTTTTTATCCCACAATTCAAGGGATACCTTTGCGTTCGGGTGATCACTAATGAGCGTTCCTGATACGGTAAGCACTGCATTTTCATAGGTCTCATCCATTTCCGTTCTGACTTCAAAGTGATCCAGGTGGTGTTGGGGTAAGGCCAGGAGCGTTACATCCCTTAGTATCCCTCCGATCTGGTGTTTCGCATATCCGCTTGCATAGGAAATATCATCCGTTCTGTCGGTAACCTCAAGTACGATTGTGGCCTGCTCACCGGGTTTTACATGAGGCGTAATATCTCCCTTCCAGCGGGTAAATCCACCGTGATGCTCTCTTATGAAGTTGCCGTTTACCCACAAACGCGCGTAACCGTATACTCCGTCGAATTGCAAATAGATCTTTTTTCCGGCATAATCTCCAGGGATATCAATTGCTTTGCGATAAGCGAAAGGTTCATTACTTTCTATATAAAATCCTTGCATCATTACTTCCCCCGGCACCTGTACTTCTTCCCAATCCCCAGAGGCATTTCCCTGTTCCCAGAACTCAGCTTCCGGTTTGGTATCAATCTCCCAGATACCATTCAGCTTCACCATTGGATCAGTAACACCTGCTACATAAATACCCTCCGGGCGAATGAGTTGTGCCGGCTTGTTGCAGGAAAAGAATAGTAGGAGCACAAAAAAAACAGGAAGATATGATTTCATTTTGTAGGGTTCTGAAAGGATGAATTAAAATGGTTTGAGGGGCTACGTACAATGGTCTTGCATCAGGGCTGACCTTCCGCCATCCATCAGGTAGGTAGTGCCCGAAATGAAAGCCGCCATATCGGACGCCAAAAAAGCACATAATGCGCCGACCTCTTCCGGAGTACCCAATTTTTTAACTGGATGCATATTGATGGTTCGTTGTCGCTCCTTTTCGGGCTCTGGGAAGTTGCCGAACCATTTTTCATTGGCGCTGGTTTCGATAAAACCGGGTGCAATGCCTACGGTTCTGATCGCAGGGCCCCACTCAATGGCGAGGGATCGTACCAGGCCTTTCAGGGCCGTTTTGGTAACATTGTATGGAAAACAGCCGGGAATCGTATAGTAGGCGTGATTGGAGGTCATGATAATGATCACACCCCTGGTTTCTTCTAGATACGGTTTACAGTGTTTGGCCAACAGCCAATGGGCTCTTAAATTGAGATCCATATTAAAATCCCAGTCCTCGACCATACAGTTCTGAGCGCCCTTAAAGATGTTCATGCCGGCATTGGAAACTACAATGTCGATCTTCCCGAATCGGTCCACCGTCTTCTGTACGAAAGATTCCAGTTCGGTTGTATCAGATACATCGCACAAACTATATAGGCTTTCACTGCCTTCAGCTTCCACTGCCCCTGAGAAACCGAGCGCTGCTTCCGAACCGGTTTTGCTTAAGTCACAACCGGAAACGGAGCAACCGGCTCTGGCCAGAACAACCGCTACACTTTTGCCTATACCACTACCAACTCCGGTGATCAGGGCTACCTTGCCACTTAGATCGAGTGTAAGCATAACTTTATTTAGTTAGATATAAAATCCCTCCTTCGGCTCTCTGATGCCCGGATGCTTTTCAAGTTCTTCTTCTATTAGGTCAACTCCCAGGCCCGGCCTTCCGCTTAATACCAATTGCCCCTTCTCAATTTCAAGCGGATGGGAAATGATCGTATCGCGCCAGGGGACGTCTTTAAAAATAAACTCCTGCCGGAAAAAATTGGGAATAGCGGCACAGACATGGGCTGATGCCAGCGTAGAGAGCGGGCCATTAGGGTTATGCGGAGCGACCATTACGTTGTAAGCTTCCGCCATAGTGGCCATTCTTTTCATCTCAGAAGGGCCTCCACAGCGAGTAATATCAGGCATGATGACATCACAGATATGGCGTTCCAGAATAGGGCGGATCCCGTGCCGGGTGTAGTGTCGTTCGCCGACGCATATGGATACTTCCGGAGGTATCCGGTCTCTCAAGGCTTTTAAAGTATTGGGATTTTCCGGACCGGCAGGTTCCTCATACCAGGTGATATTTAAAGGTGCCAGGCGTTGGGCCATGGTAATGGCCACTTTTAGATTGAGCATAGCGTGAGTTTCTATAATGATATCCATTTCATCCCCGACCGCTTCGCGCACTGCTTTGCTGACTTCGTAGGCACGATCCTGCTCAGATTTGGTAAGCGAAAGGTTGGCATCGAGATCCTCTCCATAATAGTAATTGGTGTGGGCGAAGGGATCGAACTTTAGACCGGTAAAACCTGCATTTTTGACCAGCATTGCCTGTTCTGCATAGTCTTCTCTATTGTGCCCGCCATTGGTAAACCAATAATTGGCATATAGCTGTATCTTGGTTCGGTATGCTCCTCCTAAGAGGTCGAAAACCGGGGCTCCAAGTGCTTTGCCTTTAAGATCCAGAAGAGCCATATCAATGGCAGAAATGGCGCACATACTCGCACCGTAAGGCCCCACCCAATTGAGATCTCTGTAGAGCTTGGTCCAGATGAAATCTACCCGCATCGGGTCCAGGCCAATGATCCGTTTACCCAGTTCTATAGCAGCTGCTTCTACTATCTGGCTGCCGGGCCAATTGGTGGCTTCACCAACACCGGTCAGCCCTTCATCCGTATATACTTTCATAAAAGTCCAGTTGTATTTTACGCCTTCCACTAACCAGACTTTAACATCAGTGATCTTCATGTAAATCCATTTATTACTGTTGAAAATTGCTGTAACTATTGTAATTCTGTCGGATGAATAGCTGTTGTTCGCTCTATTCTATGAATAGGATTAATTTCCCTTTCGCCACCTGATCTTTCATTGTGATCCTTCCATTATTGTGAGGAGTTCCATAGAAGGGCTCCGATCCATTGTTGAAATAATCGGCGATCAACCAATTGATCTGTTCTTCCTGTAACCAGGTTCGCGAAGCCTGTTTACCGTCGGATAACACGCTTATCGTGATGCCTTTGCCATTTGATAAAGCAGCTCGTTCAATAAACCGCTTGGTAGATCTGAAGTCGTTGCTTCCCATCTCCGTAGCGTCATCTTTCCACGGCCACAAAGGGCGTTCCCTCCAGGGCTCTACGCCATTGGTCACTTTACTGTTCAAAGTGGCAATTCCCACATTCCGTCCGATGTGGTCTGCCGGATAAACGGTAAAGTCTCCGTTCCTTTTCCAGCTCAATTGATCAAAGGTTTTAGGCAATTGTAACAACAGGCCATACTGATAAGGCCTCAGCTCCTGATCGCCGGCACTTATTTCATAATCAGTAGTAAACATCCCGTCTGAAGAAAATTGGTAGCGAATGTGGCCTTTACCTTCCTTAAAGGTGGTCTCCACGTCAAAGTCGATGCTGTTCTCACTTTCTTTTACCGAGATAGCCGAGGCAAATTTGAGATACCAGGGCCAGCTCTGGATCGGATGGATAATTCGTTGATAAGTCTCCCCGGCGATGTTGTTCTTTCCGCCGTTTTCGCTGTTCATTGGCATGACCGTGAATTGCGGCCCCGTCGTAAAGACCTCCTGACCGTCCTTTTCTGCCGACACGACAATTCCCGTGATCTTGCTGATGGTATAAGTAATCTCTCCCTGCCGAATGAGGTAGACATTGTCATGCTCGCTCAAGGCGAGCGAGCGTTCCGAACCCGCTTCAACGGGTTGCTTTTCGCTCAGGTCATAGTATTCTTCTTCCGCTACAAACCCATTCGGATCAAAAAAGGTGACTCCAACGGTATGGATCAATCCTTCATAAAGTATTTCGATGAGGCCGCTTTGCCTGGGGCCTATATCACTTTTTACGGCTACCTCTTCCCCGTTGATGACGGCCTGGATCTGAATGTCGCTTAATGCGGTAAAGTCATAGCGGTTTTCCACCTCCATCTGTAGCTTCCCCGATGCCGTTTTTACGTTTTTCACCTTCACCGGTGAATAGGCCTTTTTCATGCCGAAATACTCCGGTTTTTTTCTTCTCCAACCGTCAATAGGTCCCCAGGGGCCATAGCCGACGATCCTGCCGTCAGGCAGGTGAAAAGAATCATCAATACCGCTCCAGATGGCCCCTCCCAGGTTGTTGGGGTAGGTATAGATCGAATCGTAGAACATCACCAGCGGCTGATTATAGGCATCTCTGACTCCGGGATCTGTCAGGATTTCCCGTCGGTTATAGGTAGACAGATGGGCGTACTCCCCAAAAAGCACCGGCCTTGATGCCGGGGTCGTTGCCGCCGGCCCGTTAATACCGGGATAATGATAATTGGCAATGTCAGCAGTACTGCCGGCATTGTTGAACCCGCCCCAACACTGATCGTGAAAGCTGGTGGGCCGGCTGGAGTCCAAATTTTTGATCACGGCATTTACATCGTTCCACAGCGCACTCCATCTCGATTCATTGGCCAGCGACCAGATGATCACGGAAGGATGGTTTTTGTTGGCTTGTACTTGGTCTAAATTGGCTTGTAAAAAGTAAGGAAAGAATTTTTTGTCGGTATAGTCCCAATGGCCCCAGATCGGGGAGGCGTGATGTTCGATCCAGGTCAGGGAGGCTTCACTTTCCACAAACAGCCCCAATTCATCGGCTGCCTGTAAAAATTCATCCGAAGGTGGATAATGGGACGTGCGGATGTAGTTGCAGTTGGCCTCCTTGAACAATCGGGCATCGAGCCGGTCCAGTTCAGGGCTTAAAGACCTTCCGGTAATCGGATGCACGGCATGCCGGTTTACGCCGTGTAGTTTTATGGAGCGGCCGTTCACATACACCCGGGATTGGCGAACCTCAACCTGCCGGAATCCTATACGCTGGGTGGTTCTCTGCAAAAAATCTCCATTTTGCAGCAATTCGGTAGTTAAGGTATACAGGTAAGGGGTTTCCGGGTTCCAATGTCTCGGCCGGTTTACTTTGATCAGCGTTTGATTGGCTTTCAAGCCGTTTGAAAGTGCCTGCTGATCCAAAGAGGTAACGGTTTCCTTTACCTTTTTACCATCTGCGGTCAGTAAGGTATAACGCAGTTGCAGCTTTCCCCCGGTCGGAGAGGGAACCGCTATTTGGGTAGTTAGCTGTAAGCGGGCATTTTGGTATTGCTCATCAAAAAAGGTCTGTACACTTAGATCGGCTACATGTACCTGGGGTAGGGTAAAAAGGGTGACTTTCCGCAAAATTCCTGCCACGGTATGTGCGGCATATTGCGAAGTACACGCGAGAATGTCACTGATGGTATGCGCTTTTACATCTACCGTCAAGACGTTCCTGTCGCTGTTTAATGCCTGGGTGATCTCAAACTCAAAGGGTACAAAACTGCCCTCATGATCCCCAATGACGGTATCATTTATTTTTACGGAAGCATAAGAGCTTACTCCATCGAAGCGGATAAAGACCCGATGGTCCTTCCAATCTTTTGGAACTAACAGGTCTCTCCGGTATCGGGCAGTTTCTCCTATGCCCAATTCCACACCCTGCATGATGAGCTCTCCCGGCACCTTGATCTCCGCATAGTTTTTACCATCTACGCTAACTTCCCACTCGCCATTCAATGAGATCACGGGTTTCTCTACGTCCTTTACATGTAAAGGCAACGGGGATATCCGGGGTATTTCCACATTGGCTTGTGATAAAATATCCGTCGTGTTTGGTTGCCCAAAGGAAAAATGAAAAGTTGGGACGAATGAGCAAAAAATAATTATCAATAAACTCCGGTTAAGCATAGATAGATTTTTGAGTTTAACAGCTTCTTACATTACCTGGTACTTATTCCAGGCCGCTACAGCTCCCATCCCTTTCTGTATGGCGGTGAGTACCGTTTTTTCTGCCCTCGCTTTTTGAAAAGCCTTCAGGAATACTTCCGATTCGTAGGCCTGAGGAACAACACAAACGCCGTCCAGATCACCAATGATTATATCTCCCGGATCGATCCGCACGCCATTCATTTCAATCGGCACTCTGAAGTCGATGACTTTTCCTCTTGGTGCCTGATCCTGAGCGTATCGGCCGTAGGAAAACACGGGAAAGTTCAGCGCCAATATGCCGGTGGTATCTCTGGAGTAGCCATTAACTACGGCTCCGGCGGCTCCTAGATATTGGGCCCGGGTCATCATCAATTCACCTACCAAAGCGTAGTTAGGAGAAGCACCGGCACAGATATAGACCTCGTTTCTCTTAAGATCATCAAGTGCCTCCAGCATGAGCCCAAATGGTTTGCTCATGATCGGGTTCCGTCCGTCCCGGCTTAATTCTTCAAAAGTATCCGCCTCCAATACGGGCATAGCCCTCCCGATGAGAAACATATCGTCTTTCAGTGGCTGGATCTGCGGGGATAGGAACTGATGAAATAATTCCATCTTATCCATGGCGTCTCCGACAACTGCCGTAAATAATTCCTTTCTGGCTGCAGCAAAAAGTTCATCGTCGTTTTTCCAGAAAATATCCATGGTGTTAAGTTGATTTTTCCTTCGGTTGTTTACCAGAAGGTATAGTACAAAATGCCCAAAATGGCAAAAATCAAAATAGCCGAAATGTTAAAAATAGCTTTAGTGGTATAGATGTCCTCTTCCTTGGTTATGATACTGTTATTCACTCCTTTATTTAATAGTGAAACTGCAATGAGAACTGCGGAAAGGATCAAAAAAGCAATCCCCATACGGTCCAGAAAAGGTAGTTCATCGATCAAAAGATCCAGTATAAGAGATGTGGGAATAGTAAGTATCAGGGTCCAAAGTGCACCAGCCGCATTGGCTTTTTTCCAAAATAATCCAAACAAAAAAACAACAACGATGCCCGGTGTCACAATCCCCGTAAAATCCTGTATGAATTGGAAAGCCTGCTCCAAGGACGATAAAAGCGGTGCGAGCAATACGGCTATGCCCAATGAAACAGCGCTCATGATCCGGCCGATCAGGACGAGTTTACGGTCACTGGGCGTTTTGTTGATAATGGTCTTGTATATATCAAAGGTAAAGATGGTCGAAGCACTGGTGATCATAGAGCTCAGGGAGGATACAATAGCTGCAATTAAAGCAGCAAAAGCAAGTCCTTTAAAACCCGCCGGAATGAAGTTGGACAACAGCCACGGATAGGATTCATCTGGTTTGCTAATGTCGGCTTCTAATACAAAAGCCGCAATACCCGGAAGCACCACGATCAGAGGAATGAACAGTTTGAGGAAAGCGGCAAAGGCCATGCCTTTTTGTGCTTCATTGATATTTCTGGCAGCCAGTGAACGTTGAATAATGTACTGGTTACAGCCGAAATAGGCAATATTGGCCACCCACAACCCACCGAGGAGTACGCCCAGGCCGGGTAAATACTTATAATTGGGATCTGACCGGCTGAGAATAAGGTCAAATTTTTTGGGTGCACGTTCGTATAATAGCTGTAAACCTCGGATCATGTCATCTGAATGACTCAGGGCCTTCAAGGCAAAAAAGGTGGTCATCAATCCGCCGATAATTAGAAAAACAACCTGAATGACGTCCGTATATGCAACGGCCTTCAATCCGCCGATGACTGCATAAAGTGCAGAAAATGCCGCTAAAACCAGGATCCATTGAACCAGGCTTAACCCCAGAAAGCCCTGTAGCACTAGCGCTCCCAAATAAAATACGGATGTCAGATTGACAAACCAGTATACCAAAAGCCAGAATACGGCTAAAGCGACCTTTAGCCTGGGATCATACCGCTTTTCCAGAAATTCAGGCATGGTATTAATGCCGTTCTTCAGGTATATCGGTAAAAAGAATTTGGCTACTAGTAGCAATCCAATGGCGCCCAGCCACTCATAAGTGGCTATACCCAAACCTATGGCATACCCGGACCCGGTCATACCAATGAATTGCTCTGCCGATATATTGGCAGCTATAACCGAGGAGCCGATGACCCACCAGGGAAGTGTATTGCCGGCAAAGAAATAGTCCTTTGAAGACTGTCGCTTTTTTTTGTATAGCGCAATCCCAAGGCCGGCACAGGCAATCAGAATAAAATAGCTGATAAAAATTATAATGTCCACGGTGGAAAGGATCATGTGCCACTTAGTGTTATTTGCTCTTCTTACTTACTGTGTAAAGGTAGATAAGTCACCTGGTTGGTATTCGCTGATAATTTGCAGTTTAATCCTTTATATTTGCTGGTCTAAACAATCTCCGGCACCTCCCATACCAATGACTGTGTTACAAAAAGAGGTATTGCAGGATATCGGTGGTGGTCACCTAGTGGCTCTAAAATTGTTTCAAATAGGACACCTTCGAAATAAAATTCCGGTTATTGAGCACATGGTCCTCCAGTGTATTTTCATTGAACACCAGGTACAAAAAACTCAGGGGAGCAAACTCCCAACTGCCCCGGATGTTCCAGCGTCCTCTTTCATCAAAGGAATTGTACTGATAGAATGTCGAGAGCTGGATGCGTGGATTGTAGGCCAGCCTTAGCCCCAGAGTGTAGAGGTCTACGGCAAAGGTCTCCCGTTCCATACCAAAGTCACGAAAGCGGTTGTGCTCATAATCCAGGGTCAAAGCAATATTGGGTAAGGGAGCCACCCGCCCCCCCAGGCTCAGTGTGCTTAATTTCCCGCTATAGTAGCCCCCGAATTCCAGATCGACGGAAGCGGATATTTTTTTTGAAGCATCGGTACTATAGCGAAACTGCTGTCGGAAATAACTATACTTCCCGGCTGCAATGGTCCTTCCCAAAATGGAGAATGATTCTTCAAAGTTTTGCCAGTAGGGATAAAGTGCGTATTCGATCTGTGCGTTGGATTTGGTGAACAAGTAGATGGGGAAAATGTAGAGACTGAGTTCCTGGGTTTTCAAATTTTGGGCGTTTTGGTACCACCGCACGAAAAGACCGGGGTCCTGTCTTCTGATCCACTTGCTCCACCAACCTTTGGTTGGTCGCCAGATGTAGTACCCTCCGGGGTTGTGACGTACCGTATTTTGACCGAATATGTAACCCATACCGGGTGTATAACGACTATCCACTACATCCGTCCACCAGCCCATATACCACTTTTGGGGAAACCAACCTGCATAAAAGCTGGCGGCGAATCCCAGGCTGTCGTTACTGTTATCACGCGAGGCTGTAGCCAGATATTGTATGGTGATCTCGTCCCTGGGCCGGATGAAACCGTCCCAACTTAGGGTAGTATTGTGGTGGGCCTCAAAACCTTTTTCCGGATCGCTTTCGTCTAGCCGATGAGTAAGCATAACGCCCATATTATTTTGTTTGCCGTAGTTTTTCAGGTAACGGGCCACAGCAAAATTGGCAGCTCCCTGATATTCGGTTCCCTGCTGGTGCACATACAGCCCGGCCCAGGTGCGTTTTTCATCGCGATCGGTATACCGGATACCAGCATCGATAGGTATGGGAGCGGCATTGAACTGTGCGTTGGCTAGACCGATAGTCCGACTGAAAAAGGGCTTAATGTTGGTAATATCGGCACCGGCGTAGACCCCGCTGTTTTCCAGAAAGAACTGCCGTCGTTCGGGGAAAAAAACATTGAAGCGGGTCAGATTATTTACGGCCCGGTCGACATCAGCCTGAGCAAAATCGGTATTAAAGGTCAAGTCCAGTACACTGTAAGGATTCAAAGCCCATTTGATCTCACCACCTGCTTTCACTTTGGTATCTTCCACCGAATTACCCCCCGTATCAATCGTTTTATCCCATTGATAAAGCCCATACGGCTGCAAGCGCAGGTTGACGGCGGGCGGAGGTAATGTCAGCCCCTCCAATTGGGCAGCATAAGTCATACGTTGGGGAGAAAAAGCCTGTGGCACCGCCGGGAATGCGGTCTGTTCGAATTCCCTTCTGGCCAGGCGGGAAAAGGAGATTCCCCAACTTGTGGAATCTCCCGGCGAAGTCCGGTTATAACGCAAAGTGGAAAAAGGGATCGCATATTCGGCTACATAACCGCTATCGCTCACACTGGTTTTGACCTTCCACAGTGCGTCCCAATCGGTATCGGTAAAAGTATCGTCAAAAACCTGAGCATCCCGCTGATTACCAAAAGGTGTGGTAAAAAAACACAGACAAGATCTTTGAGTGTTCTGGGCATCGATGCACACATAGAAATTGTCGTTCTCACTAAAATAAAAGTCTCGTCTCAGGTCCTGCACCCGTACACCTTTTTTCCCCAGGGTATCCCGGCAGTAAACCCCCAGGTAAAGGTATTTGCGATCAAAAGCCAACTGTACAAAAGTAGCGAATTGATAAGTCCCTCCCTGTCTGGGTTCGATCCGGAAAAAATCTTTTACGACCGGAGCTTTACGCCAGATCTCATCATCCAGCGTTCCATCTATCCGGACAGGTTCTTCCGTTGTCACGGCCCGGACAAGCGGTGGTACGTCAGGTGGCGGGAAATTGCCTTCATGCTCAACTTGAGCACAGACAGAGATCGCGACTAAAAAAAAGTATATAAAAAACAATACAGGTGATATTCTCATAGAATTGGATGTCAGGTAAGCAAAAGCTTCTCTTTCCTACGACGGTTGTACAGGCCGAAGCCCAGCCCAAAAAGAAGGGAGCCGTACAGCATAAGCAGCAGGAGGTTAATCCCAAAGTGTTGCCCAGCCTCCGGCTCCCGGTACCGGAATTCCGGTAACTGCATAAGGACTGTTGGTGTTATTTTTTCATCTTGGAAGATCAGGGGGAGGAAGAATTCACGCCACTGCCCGGCGAAGTCGACTACCTGCCGGCGGTAATCGCGGTAATGCCGCGAAGCAGTACCGGCAATTTCCTGCAGACCATCCTGCAATAAAAGTGCCGGGGAGAGCACGCGCAACTGCTGCACCCACTGCTGCTGCCGGTCCAACTGTCCATCGTATTCTTCGATCAGCGGCTGCATCCGTTTTTTTATGATATCCTGTGCCGCAAAGTAGCGCTGCCAGTAGCCATCCGTATTAGCACTACCGCCGGTTACCATTCCGGCCAGTTCGGGATGATCGCGCAGGTACTCTTCCATGATCGCATCCTGTTCACGGTCGGCTTCGGCTTTCATCACCCGCAGATCGTTGACCAGACGGGCGCGCGAAGGGACCGGATATAACGTGTTGGCGGTTTGATTGAGTACGGCCGGTACCAATAACACCAAGGCGACCCACCCCCCCAGCAGGGAAATCGCATTATAGGCAGAAGATCGCCCCAGCAGGTTGACCACAAAAGCTAAGCCGAACCAAAATAGCAGGTAAGCGAAAGAAAGTGCCAGCAATTGAGATACCCCTTCATTCCAGTGCCCAAACAGGGATATACCGCTACTCCAAAGGCTCAAATGGAGAGATACTCCCAGTAGGACGGTCAACAGCGCAAAACGCAAAGCAGACTTTTGCAACAGCCAGCCTACCAACCGCAAGGGCTGGGTAGCCAACAAGCGTAAGGAACCCTGCTCCCGTTCTGCCGACAACAGGTCAAACGTAAAGGCAATGACGATCAGGGGAAGCAGGTAGATCAGGACAAACGACAGGTCAAAACTACCGAACAGGAGCTGGACCGGGCTGGATAGTTCGGTGAAATTCAACAGCATGGCCTCCTCCCGCAGCGTAGGTTCCACATAGTGGGTAAACAGATCACTCTGGCCGGTAGCCACCAGCGCAAGCGGGGCCGGCGGCATAGCGGCCAGACGGGGATAATAATTGCCGACCACTGCCGGGAGATCAGGATATTGCCAGGTGGGTACGGCTACCGGGAGGCCGGCTTCCAAAGAATCCAGCAGGAGACGCATATTGGAATCTCCTGTCTCTACTACGGCTTTTGCCCCCGCAATATCTTCCTGGCGCTTATCTACTTTTTGGCGACCGTTATGAGCCGCAAACAGACACAGAGCCAACAATAGCAGGCCCAACCCCTGTACCCAACGGCTGCGTACCAGCGAGATCCACTCGTATTTAAGATTGTATCGGAACATTAGTTATAGTTTTCGGGTGATCCAAAACAAACCGGCAAAGGAGAGTAGCAACCAGCCGAAAAGCAGCAGGAAATTGCCGGCATTCTCAGCTATGATCTGGCTCAGGCCGGGTGGTTGGTAATCAAAATCAGGGATGCCCTCCCAGAGGGTTCGATCCGCGCGGTAGGCCCAGTCGCCGTATTTGGTATTGTCGGCCAGGTCCATATTGAGGGCTTCCATCAGTTTCAGGCGGTACTGTTCGGCAGCGTCGGCAAAATCCCAGTGCAGGTGATAGTCCGTTCGGGCGATGGCCATTGATAGAAAGCGGGCGGGTAAAAAGGGGGAGATGGCAGCGCTGAGGCGGTAAAAACCGGTCTGGTGCCGGTATTGCTCCTTTAGTAAGGCGTAATGCTTATAGTACACCTCGGCCTCGTGCTCTTCTCCCTTTTGCATGCGGTAGCCGTCAAAGTTGAACGGCAACTGATGCAGACTGTCTACACCGTATTCCGCCAGCACTTCGCGCTCCAGTTGTTTGGATGCCTCGCTCCAGGGGTTGTGTCCGTCCAGCCCCTTTTGTTTGTCTTCCGTGATCTGGGCGGCAAATTCCTGACGGGTAGGAAATGGATACAAAGCATCTGCAAAATTGCTGGCGGCTTTGGGAGCCGCCAGACAAGCGACGATCCATACGGTCAGTAAAAGCACCAGCGACCGGCTCGACCGATTGCTCCAGGCGGATATGAGTAGCGTGATATTGGCAAATACGGCATAATACAACAGGTATATACCAAGCATCAACCCTAGGGCCGACCAACTGAATAGTCCAAAATCCGGAACAGCAGCCAGTAACAACCCGGCCAGCAAAAACAGCCCGCCGGTAAGTACTCCAATGGGTAAATAGAGTCCCCACCATTTCCCCATGGCCAGCTTCCAAATCGGTATGCCCTGGCTTTGCAGCAGTTTTAGGGTGCCGTTTTCCCGTTCCTTACCGAAGGCGTTATAGCCCATTAAAATGATCAGCAGGGGGATAATAAACAGGAGGATAAAGTCGGGAGTGAGGTCGCCGAAACGTGCCAGTCCGGTCTGGTCGGCCGCAGCTATAAATTGAGCTTCATTGCGTCGGTGGGCCTCCAGGAAGATAGAAATACCGGCAAATTTGTCTACCCCCTGGTCAATCAGCGAGAGCGGGGATTTAGGTTTAAAAGCATAAGTGCCGTAATGGGCAGCCGAGTGTGGATTTTTTTCATCCTGACTTACCCACAAGTTTCGGGCATTGGTACGCGCCTGATCGTGCTGATCCTGTACATAATTGTAATAGTTGAAGCTGATAATAACGGCTACCACCAAAAGGGCAAGCACAATGCCCGCAGTAATGCGGAAGCGCCCCTCCCGAAAGTTTTCCATTATTTCTTTGCGAGCTATTTTCCAGATCATAGTAGTGATGGTAAGGTGAGTAGGTTACAGCACCGAAGTGCTAGTTCATGTGAGTGAGATACAGTTGTTCCAGATCGGCATGACCGATCTCCCCAGGATCCAGATTCTCCACCAATACACCGTCGCGCATAATGCCGATATGTGTACCCGTTTCCTTAGCGCGGAAGAGATCGTGGGTGGCCATCAGGATGGCAACGCCCTCCTCGCTCAGCCGACGCAGGATGCCGGCAAATTCATTGGCCGCTTTGGGGTCCAGCCCGGAAGTCGGTTCATCCAGTAGCAGGGCCTTCGCTCCTTTGGCTAAAGCGATGGCAATGCCCACCTTTTGCCGCATTCCCTTTGAATATTGTTTTACCCGCAGCCCAAAAGCATCCTGCTGCAATCCGGTGGTGGTGAGCAGGGCTGCCAACTCTTTTTTATCGTATTGCCTGCCCGCTAATCCCGAGAAATAATCGAGGTTTTCCAGACCGGTCAGGTTAGGATAAAGCTGTAGGTTTTCGGGAATGTAGGCCAGAAATTGCTTGCTTTCCAGGGGCTTTTCCCTTACATCCAGTCCATTGATCAGGGCTTTGCCTTCCGTGGGTTGGACAAAATTGAGGAAGAGGTTGATCGTGGTGGTTTTTCCGGCCCCATTGGCTCCCAGGAGACAGAAAATATGCCCGGGCAGTATTTCCAGATTGAGGTCAACGACGGCCGGCTTACCGTCATAGTGTTTCGAAAGATGAATGGCTTGGATCATATCGGTGATCTGATTTTACAAACTAAAACCTGCAGCAACCAACGATGAGCTTTAAGCGCATCTATGATCACAGCGGATGGGACGAAGAGATATGGACAGGTTTAAATTTCATCTTCAAAAATGAATTTTAAACCTGTCCATATTCCCAGAGTCGGATTGAATTTGGAACTAACAATAGAAAGGTTGGTGGTCTGTCAAGGCTAAAAGAGCTGGCCACAGGTAGCGAACACTCTATTTCTATGATGAAAAATAGGAGAAAACCTGAAATAAGCTCAATTGCTTAAAACACAATGCTCTCAGGCAGACAAACACTTAACCGAGTACAGATGAAAATACAGGAGGGCCTCGCGGAGCATGGTCAAAAGGTATCAATAAGAGATGAAATTCCTTTTGGATCAGGTTCGGACGAACCAGTAGCTGAGGGAAATAATATTGCTCCGGATCACTTAGCTCCTCCACCTGAAAAGTAGAAAAAGAGAAGCCGCAAATGAAGCAGGCGGGAGAATCGGCAAAAGTGTGAAAATGAGACTCCTCCCCGCCGGTACACTGCTCAATAGACTCCGAAGCATGCTCGTGGAGCACGGACATCGCGGTAGGTCCCAGAAAAAGGAAAACCAGCGAGATGGCTACGACTTGTTGCCAGGTATTCCGTGACATGCTTCTTCGACTAAAATTTAATGCAACAATATTGCAAAAATAATATTTTTTTTCAAATCACTGCATTTAAAGATCACTGATCAATACAGTTTTCCAAGATGCAAAAAACTAATCTAAAAACAGGGCGAGAGCTAATCACCGGTTCCGGCTTTCAAAGCATCAGTGATACGCTCTATTAAATGTGGATTCTAACCTCGGCGATGAGATCAACGACACCGACATCATACTGAAAACCTGTAACCGTACCTATAAAGCTAAATTATGGATATACAATAAGGGAACCAAGCAGATCAGACTGGATACAGCATTCATTGACTCTTTTATTTCTTTCTAAATTGTAGAATAAAAAATTGACTTTCTCTTCCGCCTGATCTATATTTGTTCTACAATCTAGAAAGTTAATGCGAAAGCCCGGACTGAAAATTTCAAAAAACGCGGAAAACCACCGACCGCCCAAAAGGGCTGTCCAATTCCTGCACTGGTTTCTCCGGCCGGAACTGGCTGAAGAAGTTGCCGGGGATCTGGAAGAGCGGTTTTTCAGTCTTTTGGGTAAAAGATCTCCTTTTAGAACGAAGCTCGACTATTGGTTCCAGGTGCTGCATTACCTGCGCGGTTTTGCCGTACGCGACAATCTATTTCAAATCATCAACCCGCTGTTTATGTTCCGACATCATCTAAAACTGAGCTGGCGTCTACTGCTCAAGAATAAAGGTTATTCCCTACTCAATATCAGTGGTCTGGCATTAGGCATGGCCGTAGCTATGCTGCTCACCCTTTGGATAAAAGATGAACTAAGTTATGATCGCTTTCACGACAAGCTCGATCAGCTTTATGTAATCAAAAGGCACGTTCATTCCGGTAACGAGATCCGCACTTCTGACGCCGTGACCTGGAATATTGCCGGCGAATTGAAGTCAAAATACCCGGAAGTGGAGGAGGTGGCCATTCTCAGCCAGCCTCTGACTTTTATCTTCAATACCGGTAAAATTTCCTTTCGGGAGGAGGGGGTTTACGCCACTCCCAGCTTCATGCGTATGTTTAGCTGGGAGATCCTACAGGGTAAGCGTGCGGATGCACTACGGGAGCCGGGAGCCATATTGATCTCAGAGACCCTTGCGGTTAAGTATTTCGGTAGCGACTGGCAGGAAGCCGACCTTGCCGTGGGGAATGAACTCAAGCACACGTTTAGCGGTTTACCTGCCTTTACGGTAGCCGGCGTATTTAAGGATATACCTGAGCAGTCATCTTTACAGTTTGATTTCCTGCTCCCCATGGAGATCTTCGAAAAACAAAACGACTGGCTGTTTAACTGGAATAACAGTGGCCCCCGGATCTTCGTACAAACGCGTCCCGGTGCAGATGTGCCCGCACTAAGCGAAAAAATAAAGGATATGCAGAATGAGCATATCGAGGATTTTCGCAGCGATCTCTTCCTGCAAGCCTACGCCGATCAACACCTCTATTCCGTTTTCAAGGACGGCATACAGGCCGGTGGGCGTATTCAATACGTGCGGATCTTCAGCATCGTGGCCATTTTCCTGATCCTGATCGCCAGTATCAACTTTATGAACCTGGCTACAGCCCGTTCTTTGCAAAGGGCCAAAGAGATCGGTGTCCGAAAAGCTGTCGGTGCCCAGCGAGGCCTGTTGATCAGTCAGTTTATGAGTGAATCCTTTTTTCTGTTAGTACTGGCCTTTGTGGTGTCTTTAGGGCTGGTTTTTTCTGCTTTACCGGTTTTCAATGAGCTTACCGGTAAGGCCATGTCTTTGAGCAACCTGGGATGGAATACCATACTGCTCTTCGTCGGTATCGGGCTATTGACAACGATACTGGCCGGTACCTATCCGGCATTTTATCTTTCTTCTTTTGATGCAGTAAAGGTGATCAAGGGAGTATTCCGGCAATCCGTCGGCACGGCCCGTTTGCGGAAAGGACTGGTGATCTTTCAGTTTGTTATGTCCATTTTGCTGATCGTCGGGGCCTTAACCGTACACCGGCAGATCAGCTATATTCAATCTACCAATCTGGGATTGGATCGGGAAAATGTGATCTACATGCGCATGGACGGGGAATTCGGAGGACAATTCAATACCGTTAAAGAAGAATTGTTGCGTACGCCGGGTATCGCAGCGGTCTCCTCTTCGGATGCCAGTCCGCTGGAGATCAGGTCCAATACTCATTCGGTACAATGGCCGGGTAAAACACCTAACACTCAGATCTCTATGAATATCATGCACGTCAATTTCGACTTTCTGGAGGTTATGAAAATGCAACTGACAGAAGGTCGGGACTTTGACCGCCAACTCGGCAGCGATACGACTAACTACCTCATCAATGAAACCGCTGCCCAAGCGATGGAGCTCGACGATCCTGTAGGCCGACAATTGAGTTTTTGGAATTCATCCGGACAGATCGTCGGCGTGGTTAAGGATTTTCACATGAATTCGCTCTATTCGGAGATCAGCCCAACCATCATCCAGTTGCGGCCCAACAGCACCTCCCGGCTTTTCGTACGTACCAAGCCCGGACAAACGGAAACCGCTATTGCTGGACTAAAGAATATATATAAACGTTTAAATCCGGAATACCCTTTCGAATATCAATTCCTGGACGACAGCTATATGGCTACCTACCGGAGTGAACAGACCGTCGGCCAATTGTCTTATTACTTTTCTTTCTTCGCACTTTTTATCGCCTGCCTGGGATTGGTCGGTCTAGCCGTCTACACCGGTCAGCAGCGACTAAAAGAGATCAGCATACGGAAGGTTTTGGGAGCCTCACCAACCGATCTGGTCATTCTTCTATCAAAAGAGTTCCTGTTCCTGGTGTTGATCGCCTTTGTAGCCGCCACGCCCTTGGCCTACTACTTCATGGCAGATTGGCTGACCAAATTCGCCTATCATATCAATATCAATGCCGGTGTTTTTCTGATTGCCGGCAGTACCGCCCTTTTGATCGCATTGTTAACGGTAGGTTTTTATTCAGTGAAAGTGGCTTTAGTGAATCCGATCGAGGCTATTAAATCGGAATAGTTTTTTGGGGTTTTGGTGCTGAGCGTATTTCAGCTCTACTTTTTACCTCCTCAAAAGTCTGCTCATAATCCGGCGCATTCGTGCCCAGCATCCGGTCCCAGAAATTGTAGTACAGGCCGTAGTTACAGTTCGAACGCGAATGGTGCATGTTGTGGTGGGTTGAGGTATTGAACCATTTCCAGAAAGGATGTTTTACAAATCCTTCCGGAAACAGTTCAAACCCCAGGTGCCCCAAAATATTGAAGCTCAGAGACCAGGTTGAAAAAGCGATAAGTGCCAGTGGATGAATTGGCACAGTAAGCACGATCAATGGGATTATAGCGATCTCTACGATCGCTTCCAGCGGATGAAAGGAGAGCGCAGCCCAGGGCGTTGGATTGTTCGACACATGGTGCACCCGATGCAGTACTTTAAAAAAGGGGGGGTGATGCATCAGCCGGTGCATCCAGTAAAAGTAGGTGTCGTGGATAATGGTCAAAACGAAAAAGGAAATAATGAGATAGGCCCATCCGAACTGCGCTACTTCCCGGTATATCCTGGTATAGCCGGCCTGATGCAGCAAATAGATCAGGACGCCCATCCCGGCAAAAACGCCGGCAGTGACCAGAGAATGCATTATTTCAAACCGGATCTTGGTCGCTTTGGGAAAACGCAACTGGATCCGGGCGTACTGAAACTGTTTGCGCCAAAAGATATAGAAAACGGTGAAGGCCAGTCCGGCAAAAGCGGCATAACGGGCGAATACAAAAAACGAGCTCAGGGCCCAGCCGGACAGGATACCAAATTTTTCGATCAGGGTAAATAACATGGATTAATAACTTTGTTTACCCGCAAATTTGGGCGCATGGACTATGATCCGGAAATCATTTCAACGAATGGAAGGGATCTTTCAATTAATGGATCTTGTATTGGGGTATTGGGGATCTATGGTATACACATAAATGGGCCATGTATTTCAGTACCCAACAATCAGTCATTTTCCAGCAAAGCCTCCTGAATGATCGCTCCAATCTCGGCATTATTACTGTACCGCAGCATATCGTACAAACCCGCTCCTTCATAACTCTTAACGTAAGGGCTGGCTCCTTCTGCCAGCAAAGCCCGGACTGCATCCGCATACCCACCGGCAGTAGCCAACATAAGTGGTGTATATCCATTGATGTGTTCTGGGCGGTCCGGATTTACATGAGAGGCGATCAGTTCCCTGATGATGACGGTCTGACCGGTCTGGGCGGCAGCTATCAGAGGCGTAATGCCGAATTGCTCACCGGCGAGTTCCGGATCAACACCGACCGAAAGCAATCTATTCACCACACTTTCATGGCCGAAGCGGGCGGCACGGGCCAGAGCGGTCTCCCCTACCCGGTTCATGGCTTCCTTGTCAGCTCCTTTTCTGAGCAGATATCGCACTACGTCTTCCTGTCCGGCCCCGGCGGCCAATACCAGTGCCGGGCTCCCGATCTCATCGGTCTGATCCGGAGATATACCCTTTTCCAACGCAGTGGCCACACCATCCAGATCGCCTTTTTCCACATCGCGGATGAAGGCTTTTGCTTCCGGGGAAATGGCCTTCCCGGCTCCGCGCCTGATGAGCAATTGTATCAGCCCTTCGTGTCCGCGGTGTAGTGCAATATCAATGGCTGAACCCTGCCTGCCGGCCACCAACAGATCGGCCCCTCTGTCCAGATACAGTGCAACCAGATCCTCATGCCCGTAGAAAGCAGCCCAATTGAGTGCCGTATCTCCCAGCGTATCCCTTGCGTGCAGATCGGCACCCTGATCCAGCAACCATCCGGCAAGCTCCGGATTATTGCGTACGCCCACTTCCATCAGAGCTGTACTCTTAAAATACGCCGCACGCCGGGCATTGACATCCGCTCCGGCCGTTACCAGTTTTTTAACCACATCGTCCAGGCCCCGGTTAACGGCCAGGATGAGTACAGGTGTTCCTTCTTCATCCTGACTTTGGGGAGATGCTCCGGCGGTGAGGAGAGAATCAGCTTTGCCGGCCTGCCGGGCCATGACAGCGGTCACAAGTTCACTTTCCGAGGGAGGATTGGGAACTTCCGTACGGCAGGCGATAATGGAAAGTATGCTTAGTAGTAAGACTTGCTTGATCAGCCCTCTCAACTTGTGTATCCCAAATTGCACAGGTTTCCCTCCCCTTGCTCTCCCGACCCTGTGGGTACGGGACAGGCTCTCCCGAGGGGGACAGTCCCCAAAATGATACGGGAAACGATAAGATCTGCCCCATCCCGAATGTAGAAAAGAACAATGCTCTCTTGGAATTAGCGGTGATTCATGCCGGTGGCATACATAATGCAGTTGGGTCCAAGGGGATGAGAGGGAAACCTCAATTATCTCTTTACAAGAAAGACGTGTAATTAGCAATACACACCCTTTCAACAGGCCACTTAACTTTTTGATTATAAACACTATACGGTTACTTTTATACTCTTTCGAGCTAAGACCGAATCATTATAGTTTTTTAGGCTAAGTAATTTCTATAATGTTCGCTCATCCCTATGCCGACAAGCTAAGTATGTGAGCAAAATTATTGTTGCAAGCTCTGATGCAGGGAATTTTTGTGCTAATTGAGGCGGAGGTTCCCGACCTTAGCCGTAGCTAAGGGAGGTGGTTCTCTAACGAAGAGTAGCACAAAAAGGCCCCATCAGAGTTGCTACGTTTAATTTGCTCACATACTTATGATGCCCGTAAAATACTACAATCGCCATACATCGTAACATCAATACTCCGGATCATACACCTGAATAAAATCCCGTTCCACCAATTCCCGCACAGGACGCAAACGGAACCGCCGCTGGTGTGACATCGCCTCCGCGTGCGGATGATCAAAATCGGCAAAGGAAGTTTTCATACCCACATCATCTACCACGAAGGAACGCCCGAGGATTAATCCGATCTTGGCCACATCATGGTAAAAATACTCTCGCAGCAAAGGAAGGATGTGCAGTTCAAAAACACCTCGCAGATCATCCAGGTCTTCTATATTTAGAAAATAAGCATGACCGATGCGCGCCTGTTCATCCAGCAGTGCCTCCAATCGATCATTGATCGTGAGCAGCAATTTTTCCAGGTCTACACCGGCAGCCATTGGTGCCCGCGCGAGTTTGGGTATAAGCCGGTGATCGCTTGGTACTTCCAGAAAGGAGAAGCGTCGTCGCAGGGCAATATCCAGGCTCTCCGTACTTCTATCGGCCGTATTCATGGTGCCGAGCAGGTAGAGGTTGGCCGGCACGTGGAAAGTTTCTTTGGAATACGGCAATATGGTGTTGAGTGCTTCGGCACAACCGGCGCGCTTGTTGGGTTCGATCAGACTGATGAGTTCACCGAAAATAGCGGGTAGGTTGCCCCGGTTGATCTCATCGATGATCAATACAAAACGATCTACACCGTCCCAATTCCCAATGTGCACACCAGCAGCCGCTTCCGCTCTGGAGCACAATTGCCGGAATATACCCGGCTCCACCCGATAATGGACCTGTCCCTCGATACTCACCGGTTTAATGCCTTCGATAAAGTCTTCATAGGTAAACGACTGGTGAAAGGTAACAAATGCGATCCGTCCGTTCGCGCGGTATTCATCAAAGCGTTTTTTCAGGGCACTCCGATCTTCCAGTTCCAATTCTTCGAGCGGGCGATTTTCAATAATGGCCAGTGCGTGGTTGATGGTACGGTAGGTCTTACCGGTTCCGGGCGGGCCAAATAAGATCAGGTTCAGAGGGGGATAAAAACCCGGCTGAATGAAATATTCCATCTGCGGCTCGTGCAGCGTATTCTGTTGCCGGACCAATGATTCGATAGCCTGGTACTGCGCCCTCGTAGCTCGGTAACTGCTCCCCGGCAAACCAGCGTAGAAATCGTCAAAAGCGGTATAGCCGGCCAGACTTTCCGGGGTAAGCGGACGATCCCAGAGATTATATTCTATCGCTACGGCAACCCGTTTTCCCTCTTCCACGTTCTGTTTGTAATAAGGCCGTTCTTCCGGCAGCAGGCTTTCCATTTCCGGTGCGGAGATTACCGAACCTAAAGCGTAACAACCCTGTTCCTGCCCTGTCTGCCATATGATCAGTTTGTCACCGATCTTGATCCGGTCCTGATGAGCACGTACGGCCAGGCTAAACGGGACCTCTGCCCGCAAAGCGTCACGCAAGCGAAAAATATGTGCATTTGATTGAAACAACCAGTAGGCCGGGATAGCTTCCGGATTGTCTTTTTCTTTTGTCATTCCACGCAGGGTATTAACGGCTTTAAGATACTTTTTTTCCCAAATTGATTATAGCTTTGTAGTTTCCCGGAAATTGTTCATTTATTTTTTTTCGTCTATTTGCACCATATAACTGACGATTGTCACTGATATCAGAAACATGCAGGAAGTATTCCAACCCATACATCAGGAAGATCAAACGGCACTGTATCTGGCTATTTTTATTGCCATTGCCGCCGGGATCGGCCTGTTCCTTACACTGAGAAAAAAAGCGACAGGGGAAGCCCATACCCGCAATATGATCGTTGCCATGTTATTGTTTTTTGTCACTATGATCAGTGTCGGCACAGCCGTTTTCAGCTTGCTGACGATGCATAAGATCGGCCCGGTCACCATCTCCCAGGATGCCATTGAAACGCCTT
>JAGQXH010000360.1 GCA_020436695.1 Lewinella sp.
ACGAAGTGCCGTATTGGCAGCAGCATGTGGAAAAGACTTTCCGTTTTTTTGACCAGACCGTTTTTGAACAACAGTAATTGCACAGTCAGGTTTTTACATTTTGAGCAATCTCATACGTCTCCCTGCCTAAGGCCGATCGGAACATCACCACTGCCGTGTACACAATCACCACAATCACCACCCACCGCAGCGTAGCCAGGGGAAGGGATTTTACCACAAAAGCCGCGATCAGGACAGCTACAGCACCTGGAATGGCCATGGATACGGCCGCCTTTCGGTTATATGCGCCTTCCTTAATAAATTTGGCGGAGGCAGGCGGCATCAGGAAGGCACATGAACCCATCATAATGGGAAATGCGACCAATGGAGACATGCCCAAAGCATAAACCAGTGCCATACAGGGAGCGTACAGGCCAATTCCGACAGTCATAAGTGCTCCGAGCAGGAAATTTGCCCCAATGGCCAGCATTAACTTCCAGCCGCCTAGACCTATGGCTTCTCCTCCGCCCTGTATCCAGTGCATCTGGCCGGCCAGCATGAAAAAAGCAGTAATCAGTAAAGCAAAACCCATAGTGAACCGGATCTTGTTTACGGACAGTTTAGCCACCACACCGGCACCAAGCACTGCACCGGCTGCAGCCGAGATCAACATCGTCAGTAAAGTAACCGGCTCCACTTCAACGATCCGGATAAAGATCAGCGCCTGGATCAATACCGGAATAGTATTGGCCACATTCAGGGTGCCCGGCAGTACGCGATCTTCTGTTTGCCGCGTAAATTTCAGCAAAGCAGTTTGCGGCGCAAAAGCCCCAATGCCGAGTACGTCAAAAAAATTGACGACAAACCCTATGGCGGCAGTCTTTGCCATACTTATCTTTTCCAGGACCTGTTGATGTTTAATAAAGTCACTGGCCAGGATATAAATGAATAGAATGGAAAGCACGATGAGTGTAATCCAAATGGCAACGATCATGTAAGAATGGTTTTATCAACAGCTTTTGAAAAACTGCTGTTGTTCCAGTTTTGCTTCCAGCTCCTTTGCCGTTTTGGTGATGGATAAACCTCCCAAATTGGTGCAACGCAGTGTATTCGGGATACTGATCCCAACCTGGTACATGGCATCGATCACTTCGTCCAACGGGATCAGATGATCGTAATTGGCCAGGGCCATATTGGCACAGGATAACGCGTTGGATGCTGCCATCACATTCTTTCCCAAACAGGGGGCTTCCACCCGATTGGCGATGGGATCGCACACCATGCCCAGCGAGTTTTGCAGGGCCACGGATGCGGCGGCAATAGACTGCTGCAAAGTGCCTTTAGCTAATACAACGATGGCCGCTGCCGCCATGGAAGAGCCGGCTCCGCACTCCGCCTGACAGCCCCCCACTTCTGCGGCAAAAGTAGAATGTGCGGCAATAAATACACCAATCATGCCGGCGGCCAGCATGGCTTTTACGGCATCATCTTCCGGCAGGCTCATTGAATTTGCCGTACCCAATACGGCTCCCGGCAAGGCCCCGCAGGAACCGGCAGTCGGAGCGGCAACGATCACCCCCATGGAACTCTTTACCTCCATCATAGCGGATACGTACATCACGATCTGGTTCAGCACATTTCCATCCACCAATTGACCGGCCTCGTGCATTCTTTTGAAATTCGGTGACTGACTGCCCAGTATCCGGTCGGCATATTGGGTGCCTCGTAGCCCCTGATCGATGGAAGACTGCATGATCCTGACAATCTTTCGCATATTCTCAAAGACCTCCTCGTCGGAGATATTGCCCCGGATGCTTTCGTATCTGATGGCCAGTTCCCACAATTTCAGGTTTTTGTCGGCATTATAGTCCAGCATCTCTTCGCAGGTAATGAAGGGGATCTGTAGATCCTTTCTGGACAATACCGGCAATACCGGAGACAATTGTTTAATGGATCGGACACCCTCCAGTGACTGTATCTCCTCCAGGTGGGCTTTACTCAATGGTTGTTGGGATTTGATCTCAACAATGTGGGTAGTGGCTCCTTCCAGCGTGAGCACCTGATCGTATATCACAGATCCTCTGATATATTTTTCTACCTCGGTCGTGGATTGACAGTAGATCAGGGTTTCACAAAAGTCTCCCTGCATGGAAACGGCTATCCCGTCCAGTGCGATCACTTCGATCATGCCACCTCCCGTGGATATTGCAGTAAGCACCCTGGTCTCTTCGCTATTGGTCAGACTGATCCGGTAAGTATTGGGGTGATCGGCCTGAATGTCAACAATATCGATGCGTACTTTTATTCCGGCGGTATGGATGGCATCTTCGGCGTCGGGAAGACGTTCGTCGAAGGCCTCCCAGCCCAGAAATCCGCCGAAAAGCCCCATATCCGAACCCTGCCCTTTATGGGTAGTGGCCAGTGAACCGTTCGGATCAAATTCAATGAGGATCTCGGATATGTTGCCACCCATTAAATCGCGGCAAAGTCGGCCGATCCTTAATGAAGCCGCGCAATGAGAACTGGATGGCCCACGCATTACCGGACCGATTACGTCATTGAAGATGCTTGGGTAGGATGTTTGGTTCATAAATAGGTAATTGTTGGGTGTATCGGAATATAGTCGGCTAAAGGTACTCCAGGATAGCAATAGATATTATGCCGGGAGCTAAAACCTTGTTTAATTAACTCAAGTTGTCAGTGATCAGTGGTTAGTTGTGTTTGGCTAAGCTAAAATTGAGCCAATTAACGCGAAATGGATGGGATCGAAGCCCTCATTTTACTAAAATCCGGGCCGATGCCATTGATGTAAAGCATTTACATGACTAACTGACAACTGACAACTGGGTAACTGACAACTTGGATTAATTGGGTTCTTTCCCAAAGTTATCAAATTCTTCCCAGATGAATTATTTTCGATCCTGTACCTGACCATCGGTCACAAGTATAAACTATTCCGTTTTTCCAAATTCTTGCACATCCATCAGCACCCACGTGTCTGGGTCCAGGACGATCCTGCTGGGTTCAGTTTCCACTTCGATGCTGAAAACGTTCGATCTTTCTTTCAATTGAATGACCTCTATTTGGGGGCTTTCCTGCCCTTCGAAATACAGGCCGACCTGGATCGGCATTTCAAAAAGACTGCCATCCTGTTGTACCTGATCGAGCGAGAGCGTGACCTGCTTTTGGGGGGCATCGTATTTCCAGCTGCCTGCACATTGTAAGGCCCCACCTTTATACAACCACTGCTCAAAAAAGACTGACAGATCCTGCCCCGAAGCTTCTTCCATCTCCCGGCGAAAATCGGCCGTTGTGGCACTGTCGTTCATATGTTTTCGGTAATAGGATTGGATACCGCGCCAGAAGTTGTCCGTGCCTACCACACCGCGCAACATGTGCAGGGTCCAGCTTCCCTTTTGGTAAGTCTGGGCAGTAGTTACCTTCGACATATCCTGCAAATTATCGTGGACAATGCGGTATCCCGGATCTTTTGCGTAGAAATTATCGACCGTTTTTTTACTGGATCGCAAACCTTCCAGAAAAGCATCGCGTCCGTACTCATGCTCGATGAAAAGCAGGGTGAAATAAGTGGCAAATCCTTCACTCAGCCACACATCATCCCAGTCGTATTCCGTGACGGAATTGCCGAACCATTGATGGGCGATCTCGTGAATGACTACATTGCGCCAGCGTTCACTCCGCTGTCCGGTCACCGAACGGCTGCCGTACAGGATAGCAGATGCCGCTTCCATCCCACCGCCCACGCTGTTGCTCTGAATATTGGCGAGTTTTTCGTACACAAAAGGCCCGACATAGTCACTGTAGAATTCTAGTACTTTTTTGGTTGGTTCCGCAAAGTCGTAGAATCCGGCATCCCGGTCCTGGTAGTATACCCAGGTTTGAATGGCTTTGCCCTGAAATTCATCGACTTGCTGTACGGCGAATTTCGCAACGCCCAATACGTATAGCCAGGGAGCGATGGGCACCGACTGTTTCCAGTGGGTCCGCCTTTTTCCCGTTCCGAGATCCGTTTCTTCGATCAGTAAGCCGTTGGAAACGACCTGGTAATGCGCGGGAGCGGTAACGACAAATTCGCAGGTAGCCTTATCGTAAGGATGATCGATGACAGGCAGCCAGTTTCTTCCCTTGTTCGGCCAGTTGTCGCTAAAGAAAGTGCGGTCGCCGTATTTATTTTCGCCGATGAGGAGGCCGGTGGCCGGGATGCCCCGATAAGTGATGCTGAACCGGATGCGTTGATTCTCTTCCGATGGTGTGGGTAAAGTGATCTGTAATACATCATTTTCATGGTGGAAAACAACGGGTTTCCCATTTGATTTCACGGTATTTACGCTCATTCCTTTACCTTTCAAAGCATCTGATCTGTTGATCAGGTCGAGCCGGAGCGTTGTAATGCCATCCGTTAGAAAGCGTACGTCCACCGTTGCCTGTCCGATGATCTCGTCGGAATCATCCGACAATTCAAATTCAAACCGGTAATTGATCGCATCGATATTCGGATTCTTCGGATATGGGTCCGTATAGCTAAATCCCTGTTGATCACTAATGGTGATGAGTCCGAAACAAATTAAGATCTGTAGCTTCCAGATGTTCATTTACTTAGATTTAAGTGGGAGAGGGGTGGCCGGTCGGAACTCAGTCAGTCCTTTTTCCTGTACCATACGTTCGATGTCTTCCAGACGGGAAGGCACAAAAGCACTCAGATTCTCCACGCCATCCTCAGTGACCACCGCAATATCTTCTATTCGTAAATACAAACGTTCTTCCGGTATCCAGATCATCGGATCGATAGCGAATACCATACCCGGCTGCAAGGGGACGTTGTGGATGCGACCGGCATCGTGTACGGCCATTCCTACCGGATGCTGAAAATGACCCCTGAATTTGATGCCTGCCTCCACGGCTCGCTGGTGGGCCGGATTGTCAAAGACATGGTCGGCGAGATAGGCTTCCATATCGCGGGCCGCCGAGGCCAATACTTCATTGGAGGTCACTCCGGGTTTAATATATCGGAACAGGGCATCGCGGTAAGCCAGGATGTACGCACATAATTTGCGCTGTTCTTCGGTATACGTTCCGTTCACCGGCCACATACGTGTCACATCACTCGTGTAATAGTGATAATCCGGAGCATAATCCATCAGCACGAGATCACCATCCTGCAAGGGATCTGACTTACGGAAATAATGCCCCATGAAAGCATTTGTGCCACCGCCGATGATGGAAGCATAGCCGTCACCGCGGGCGCCATGCAGGTGAAAAATGTATTTAGCGGCTGCATCCAGCTGATATTCATAAACGCCTGGCTTTGTGGAGCGCATTGCCTCAATCAGTCCCAACCCGGCAATCTGTGTAGCTTTGCGGATAAGCGCTATTTCTTTCTCGCTTTTGATCACGCGCATGGAATCCAGCGTAGGGGAGAGGTCACGGATCTCCAGTTGTGGAAAACGTTGCTGTAACAACTGCTGTAGCTGCGCTTCCCGTGATGCCCGGCCATCCCAGGGATCAGCCGCCGCCCGGGCCTGAGCGTGGAGTAATTCGTCTCGGCTGTCATTTCCGGTTTCCGCGGGGCTCAATGGTGTATAAATTACCTGGGCGGGTGGCCGGATCAGCCCGGTGCCTACCAGATCATTTGACAGGAACTCGATGCCTTTGACCTGATCTACGCCCGTTAGTTGCTGCACGAGTTCTCCATCTTCGGCCGATAATATCTTGCCCTGAGAGCGTTCTCTGCCTACATCCCGATGCGGCAGGTATAAGGTGGTAGTTTTGTTCCTTCCGTTCAGCAGTAAGTAGGCATGATCTGTTTCCAGGCCACACAGATAGTAAAAAGTATTGGTCTGACGGAAAACACTAAAGCCCGGTAGCCCTCCTGCCCCCTGAATGAGCGCTACGGCGTCGTTGCCGATCGAAGCGTATATTCTTGCTCTACGTTCGGCGAAATCATCCAGCGTAAAATCAGTTTGATAATGATAGCCTGCCTGGGCAAAAGCCGCCGATGCAGTGGCTAGAAGGAGCAGTAGCCATAGTGGGTTTAATCGTATTCTTTTCATACCTCCAGTGTAAAGTTTGTGGAAGGAAAAATCAGGCCGTGGGATAATTGGATTGGGGAAGATACAATAATTAAAAGTACTGGGAAAATGGGAATAGAGTCGTATAATCCTGGAGGCTTAATAGTGTAAACAAGTGATTCAGATTTGTGTTTGGTATGGATGAAATGAAAAGGTACAACGCCAGGTTGACCCGCTTTCTCAAATATTTTCAGGATATTGCTTCTAAAAATAAACTGCCTTAAGGGGCCTTCTATACCACATAAGCTCACTACTAGTATGAAAAAAATCTTCCTTGGAGCATTAGCCATTCTGCTATGTCTACCTGTATTACAAGCACAGATAAAGACCGCGGGTACCGCCGGCTTTGACGAATCCTCATTCAATACCATGCAGTGGCGTCTGGTGGGCCCCTTTCGGGGCGGCCGGACCGGTACCGTCCAGGGTGTTATCGGCAAACCCAATTTGTACTACATGGGTACGGCCGGTGGAGGCGTGTGGAAATCTATAGATGGTGGTAATAGTTGGTCCTGTATCTCCGACGGCTACTTCGGTGGCTCTATCGGTGCCGTAGCGGTAGCCCAGAGTGATCCCAATGTAATCTATGTGGGCGAGGGCGAACAGACGGTGCGCGGAAATGTCTCCTCCGGAAATGGCCTTTGGCGATCAACTGATGCCGGGACAAGCTGGAAGTTTATCGGCCTGAAAGGTACGGAGCATATCGGGCGTATTATTGTACACCCCAAGGATCCCGATCTGGTCTATGTGGCGGCTATGGGGAACCTCTGGATCCCTAATGAGGAGCGAGGATTGTATCGCTCCAAAGATGGAGGTCAGACCTGGGAGAAGATCCTCTACGCCAGTGATAAGGCGGGAGCGGTAGATGTTACCTTCGATCCCAACAATCCACGCATTTTATATGCCTCTACCTGGCAGATCAAACGCAATGGCTATCGTATGGATAGCGGCGGCCCCGACAGTCATCTATGGAAAAGCACGGACAGCGGCGATAGCTGGACCAAGATCACTGATCGCCCCGGGCTACCGAAAGGCGTGATCGGTATTATCGGCGTGACGGTATCTCCGCTCAACTCCGACCGGGTTTGGGCGATCATTGAGGCCCAGGATGGCGGGGTATTCCGGTCGGATGATGCGGGAAAGACCTGGGTAAAAGTCAGCACCGACCGCAATCTTCGTCAACGGGCGTGGTACTATAGCCGCATTTATGCCGATACCCAAAACGAAGACCGCGTCTACGTACTGAACGTCGGCTTTTGGCGTTCCAATGACGGAGGAAAGAATTTCGAACAGATCAGAACGCTCCACAGCGACCATCACGACTTATGGATCGACCCCAACGATAATACTCGTATGGTTATTGGCGATGATGGGGGTACACAGGTGAGTTTTGATGCCGGTGAAAACTGGACCACCTATCACAATCAGCCGACGGCACAGTTCTACCGGGTAACCACCGATAATCATTTTCCCTACCGCATTTACGGTGCCCAGCAGGATAACAGTACGGTACGCATCCTGCACCGTTCGGATGGAAGTGCCATCTCGGAAAGGGACTGGGAACCTTCCGCAGGTGGAGAGAGTGCCCACCTGGCACCTGATCCGGAGAATGACGACATCGTCTATGGCGGCACGTACAAAGGCTATATGATGCGCGTGGACCATCGAACCGGACAAACGCGCTCGGTGAATGTTTATCCGGACAATCCGGCCGGCTCGGGTGCAGAAGTGATGAAGTACCGGTTCAACTGGAACTTCCCGGTGATGTTCAGCCCGAATGATCCGAATCGCCTTTATGCTACTTCCAATCACGTCCATGTCACCACCAATGAAGGACAATACTGGGAAGTCATCAGCCCCGACCTGACGCGCAATGATCCGGAGACGATCAGGTCTTCGGGTGGGCCCATCACCCAGGATAATACCGGGGCGGAATTCTATGCCAATATCTTTGCCATCGCTGAATCTACCCTTGAGCCCGGCCTCATCTGGACGGGTAGTGATGACGGCCTGGTCTACATCAGCCGGGACAACGGCAAAACCTGGACAGACGTAACGCCAAAGGATTCGCCCAGACTTAATATGATGAACTGTATTGAAGTACATCCCTTTGAAAAAGGCGGCGCCTACCTGGCCGCAACGCACTATAAGTTTGGCGATTATCAACCCTATATTTACAAAACCACTGACTACGGTAAAACCTGGAAAAAGATCATCAACGGCATAGCGCCGACGCACTACACCCGTGCCGTGCGTGCCGATCCGGAACGGAAGGGCTTATTGTATGCCGGCACCGAATGGGGTATGTATATTTCCTTTGATGATGGTGAAAACTGGCAACCCTTCCAGTTGAATCTGCCCATTACCTCCATCCGTGATCTGCACATCCGTGATGGAAGCCTGATCGCGGCCACCCACGGCCGTAGCTTCTGGATGATCGATGATCTGGGACCGGTCCGCCAGTTAAGTAAGGAG
>JAGQXH010000361.1 GCA_020436695.1 Lewinella sp.
ACCCCATGTCCCGGCGGTTCGTATTTTTCATCGACATTTATTGTTAATGATCCGGTGGTCACGAATTGTAATTATATGACTGGAATTTCCGAAAAATGCTTACAAATGAAAGGTGAAATTGTAAATATTTCCTGATAAATGAGAAAAAATGGGGCAGTAACTATGAAGTTGTTCAAAGGCAGCGCGACTTTTAGAAAATACCCTGTTAGTTTTTTAGGTTCTGAAATTTTGAGCAATTCAGGTTTGAACTTCAACATACGTGCTTTTACAGATTAACGTGCTCAAATCTTTTGGACTACATTTCAAACTCAAACTTATCCAACGCTACTTCTACCTATGCCAATATTGTCCAACTGATTTTGTTCATTGTAATGATCACTATCATTGCATTCCCGGCAGCATGGAGTGAAATTCCTATTTGGAAACGAATGCCAATCTTCTGCATATGAAAAAAAATCATTCGCACAATTTCCAGAGTAGAGATCGCTGCCATCCTACACGCCATTCGGGTACTCATCTTTGTGTTGGGGAGAATACCTGCTTTATGGAATTTCGACGTGAGGCCCGAGCATTGGGCAACACACACTACCCGCTGGAGTTGGTTTGGCGTTTACTTCGCTGCTACACTATCGATATTGGGTGTTATTGGCGTGATCCTGATCTGGAAATTTATTGAACATTTCCGTAGTGATCAGTCATCCTCATCGTCTAATTGATAGGAGTTTTAAGTAATCAGCGCATAAACGTGACGGAAGAAGCTTTTGATAAAATGGTATTTGAGCACCAGGGGGTTATCTGGAAGGTCTGCCGGACATTCAACCAAAGATCATGAGCAGACCGGAAATTGAACAGATATGGCATAATGACCAGCGTGCAGTGGAAGGAGGGAACTGGTTCTCCGTTGAAGAATTGCGAGCTTTCAGGAAGAACTATTCAAAAAAGATCGCCAGATCAAACCGCGGAATTCTGCTCTTGGATTCGATATATAAAATGATCGTCATAGTCGCTTATATTCTTTTGTTATTAATCGGAAAGATCACGATGCTGAAGGCAGGTATGACCGGACTTGTCGTCTCAGGTTTGTCACTACTGTTATTCAAAAATAAGCTGCTTTTAAGATCCATTGACGAACTGGACAGATCCAAAGATGTGATCCATGTGCTTAAGGCACAATATGGCTTTCTAAATAGGTTTTACCGGGAGTTCTTGTTCATCGGTCCGGTTACCAATCCTTTTTTCGTGCTGGCGGGTTTCCAGTTCTATCATTTCTTTTCGTCCGGACAGGATCGGCTGTCGGAGCTGCTGAGTGATCCGGTGACTTATATCTTCCTTGTTTTAGCCTTTGTTATTCCGTTTGTAGCACAAAAGATCACTTATACAAAAGAGTTAGATGAACTGGAACAGTTTATTGCGGTCGAATTAGCGGATGCGGTCGATGAAATCAGTCTGATAGGTTTGCAGGCACGGAAAAGAGCCAGACAAGTGCTCTATCTCTTGCTGATCTTAACCGGATCTTTTCTATTGTTTGTCCTCTTAAACATGTTCTTAAACAGATAACATTATGCAAGACCAATCAAAAAAGAAAAAAGGTTACTACATCAGTCTAGGGATCTCAATCGGTCTTCCTATGGGGGTACCTTTGGGTTTGATAGTCGGGAGCCTCCCGATTGGGATGATTATCGGTTTAAGCTTCGGATTGCTCACAGGGAGAATTCTGGAAAACAAATACAATGCTACCGGGATCCCTTTAACCCCGGAGGAAAAGAGTAAACAACAATGGATCTATCTATTGTTGTTGGGCATTGGTGTATTTATCCTGATTTTGCTGGCTGCTATTTATTTTAAGTTGAAAAGTTAAATCAGGGATGCCACCGCTCGCTGGTGTTCGAAAGAACTCCGGCGAGCGGTATTACTTCTACGCTAATTCATCCATCCCTCTCCTGTTTTTCATCAAACCTTCGGTAACTTAAACCCATCCCGATATTTCTTACCCCGCAACTTATTGGCCTGGCCATTCCCTTTGAACTTCTCTTTGGCTGGATCCCAGGTCAGCGGCTCGCCCAGCCAGTAGGCGATGTTGGCCAGATTGCAGACAGAAGCGGAGCGATGGCCGATCTCAACGTCACAGATCGGTTTACTACGGTTCTTCATGGCCTGTATCCAGTCCTGGTAATGGTTTTCCTTGGTGTCGTATAGACGGGTATCGCTACCTTTGAGTTCGGCCGTGACAATGCTCTCCGGCTTGGAATCCAGAAAGCTGCGGCTGACATCGAGCGTGCCTTCCGAGCCAATGAAGCGCACCGCCCAGCCGCGACCGAAGTCTTCGTGTACCATTTCCACGCCGTTGTCATAGATCATGCGCAGGCCGCGCTTGGCATTCCGATCGGTAGGAGGAATGAATTGCACCGGACCGGTATGATCCATGCCGAGCCCCCACTGAGCAATGTCGAACATATGGGCGCCCCAGTCGCAGAGAATACCGCCGCCGTACTCCTTGTAATTCCGCCATTGTGGCCAATAGTCAGTATCGGTCGTTTGCGGAGCCAGCAGGGCATTGTAGTTACCTACCGTTGAAGGACCGCACCAGCGATCCCAGTTAAATCCGGCCGGTATGGGTTCGGCCGGTAAGTCGTAAGGTTTGGCCGGATCACCAACATTCACCAACACCTTGGTCACTTTGCCGATGTAGCCGTTGCGCACTAGTTCGCAGGCCTTAAGGAAGCCCTTACTGGAGCGTTGCATGGAACCGGTCTGTAACACGCGGCCATATTTGCGTGTGGCTTCCACCATAGCACGCCCTTCTTTGATGGTGTGAGACAGTGGCTTTTCACAATAGACGTCTTTGCCTGCTTTCAGCGCCTGGATGGCGGGAATGGCATGCCAGTGATCGGGCGTAATAACAAGGATACCATCTATATCGTCACGCTCCAGCATTTCTTCATAATTCAGGTATCCTTCCACATTATATCCTTCTACGTCGCGGTGTTCTGTATAGAACGCAGCCACCCGCTCCTGAAAACTTTTGATCTTGGCGGGGAACAGATCGGAGGCAGCTACGATCTGCGCTTCGGTCATGGAGGTGAAGCGCCGGGCCAGGCCTCCGGACTGTTTGCCCAGACCAATGAAGCCCAGGGTGACCCGGTCACTGGGGGCGGTGAAGCCTCGCCCCAGGACGAAGCGGGGAACAATGGTAAAGGCTCCGGCGGTCAGGGCGGTCTGCTTCAGGAAGGTACGCCGGGAAAGCTTGGATCTTTTTTCTGACATGGTAAACTTTTTTATTAGTTAGGAAACACAAGTATCAAAAACTTAAATGAGAAGACCAGAGATGATGACCGGAGATACACATAAACGCAAAGTGCAGCTTCAGTGGTAATTTAAAGCTTTTAATAGCACTTCTTAATGATCAAACGCACCTTTCAAAACTACCGGTAGTCTTTCTATAGACGGTCGTAGCCAGGCGCGCCCTGTTTCTTTTCACTTGTAAGTAGAAAATCTTTTATCTTTAGACCCTTACCAAAACAAAAGAAAAACCATGAAAAACCTACCAACCTTATTGGTCACATTGATCTGTTCTCTGGCCATCAGTTATCAAATTCAGGCTCATTCCTTTGTCAAAATACATGCCACAGGAGAAGATAACGGTTTTTACGGTATGTGGACCCTTAGCATTGAAGGCGGCAGTGTAGGCTGGCTGGAGGTGCAAAACAACAACGGCTATCTGGATGCCGATCTCCTTTGGGGCGGCGGTAGTGTACTGCCTGTAGACAATGTATATTTTGCGGACGATAATACACTGATCGTGACCCGCACCCAGGAGGTGACTGTATCTGGGGAAGGTGCAGCCACGGAACGCAAACATACGATCACCACTACCCTGAAAATGATCCGGGAAGGAGATAAGCTGGCCGGCTTCATGATGAGCCCCAACCGCAATGGAATGGGTGTACGGACCACGGCCTTTACCGGTATGCGCCTGCCGCCGGTTCCCGCTGCACCGGATCTGTCGAAAGCCAAATACAGTGAGCCGATCCACTTGTTCAACGGTAAGAACCTGGACGGCTGGAAAATGATCAACCCGAAGAGTAAAAACGGCTTTATGGTCGAAAACGGTACGCTCGTAAACAAGCCGGTGCAAGAAGAAGGACATCATGTTTGGTACGGTAATCTACGCACTGAACAGGAGTTTGAGGATTTCAATCTGAAATTAGACGTCAAGGTACCTTCCGGCAACAATAGCGGTATTTACCTGCGGGGCATGTACGAGATCCAGGTCTTTGATTCTTACGGTAAGGAGTTGGATTCACACAACATGGGTGCGGTATACAGCCGGATCAAACCAACCGTAGCCGCCGAAAAGCCGGCCGGAGAATGGCAGTCTTTTGATATTACTCTGTACGACCGCCACATCACGGTAGTATTAAACGGCAAGAAGATCATCGATAATCAGCCGGTATATGGCCCCACTGGCGGCGCTATTATTGCCGATGTTTTTTCACCGGGGCCCATCTATCTACAGGGAGACCACGGTGAGGTGGCTTATCGGAATATTGTGCTGCGACCTATTGTGAAATAGTTATTTGCAGTGCTGTAGAGTTGTCGGCATCATGGAATGTGGACAAGTTAACTCAAAGGAGTAAAAGACTCTACTTTCACCGCGAAGAGCAAAGAACGCAAAGCAACGCTAAGATCTTTGCGAAACTTTGTGGCCTTTGCTCTTGGCGGTGAAAAACACTTCCTGTTTTGAATCCGCTCGCTAAACGGGTAGGAAACTCCTTATTCCACCGGAGAAACCAGGATCGTATACATCCCTTCATCCAAAAGAAATTTTTCCTTTTCCACCCCGGATATCACTTTCGGCTCGCCTGCGGTCTCTTTTCTGCTGATCGCTATCTGCTGCGTTTCAGTAAGCGGTAAGGCAATTTCTGCTGTGCTCCCCTTTGGAATATTCACTTCATAGCGATAAGCATTCGCCTGTGTTTTTTGCCAGTTAGATACAATTGGCCCATTAGGAGATCGGTAGGTGCAATTGACAAAATCCAGCCCATCCGGCATGGATGGCGCCAGCGTGAACCGTTCAAAGCCGGGCTTTTCCGGATCGGGACGGATACCGGCCAGCCAACGGTAGTACCATTCCGTTACTGTTCCGAACATGGGATGGCAATTGGAATAGGTATTGTCACTCTCTTTCCAGGTTTCCCAAATGGTGGTGGCACCCCGATCGATCATATGGCCCCAACCGGGATAGGCGGTGCTGTTGACAATATCGAAAACGACATCCGGTGAGAGGTGTTCAGACAAAGTCTCCAATACATACTTGGTACCGAAGATGCCGGTGATAAAATGTCCGGCAGGACCATTTTGGACGGCCTGAAGCAAAGAATCAGTAGCAGCCGGGATCTCATCGTCGGGAATGATGTCATGATAGAGCAGGGTGGCGAACAGGGTTTGCCGGTTGATCTTTTCCGTTACCGGTTGATCCCAGTATTTTGCTTTTATCAACTGTTGCAAATGAGTAGCCAGTTGATCATATTTCTGTTCGTTCGGTTGGTCATCCATCAATGCGGCAAAGGTTTTCATGATGCGGGCACACTGCAGGTGATGGCCGGTCCCGATCAGACCTACGGGCACTGGCTCCAGCGATTCATGGTCGCTCAACCCATGGTCGACCATTCCTTCTGGGTGGATGCGGGCTACTTTATCCATCCACTCCTTATCCAGGTCGTAAAGCTCTCTGATGATGTCGGTATCGTTGTAGTAGAGGTAGAGATAGTACTGCGTGATCAGGAAGGCGGATTCCCAACTGATGCCGCAGTATTGGATACCGACGAAGGGGGCCGTATCGATAAATACGGAATCTTTCATGGCATCCACCCAGTCATATATGGTTTTGCGGTAAAAGTCCTGCATGTCAAAATTGTACATGAACGACTCATTGGTGGCATTGAGGTCTCCGCCGTAACCGAATTTCTCCCGGGCCGGGCAGTCGGACTGCACACTCACCAAATTGGCCCGGAAAGTGCGTTGGGTAGCTTCCTGAATAGCGTTCAGTAACTCAGAAGAGCAGGCAAAAATATTATCACTTTCCAGATTAGAATGCATGAACAGCCCTTTGATATCCGACAGTTCCGGCTTTTCCTTCAAACCCTTTATTTCCATATAGCGGTAGGTGTGGTAGGTGAATTCAGGCTCAAACCACTGACTCGCTTCATCATTGAGGATATAACTATCCGTTTGCCAGGCAATATCCGGTGCTCCGGGACCACCGGTGCCTTTTCGTTTGATCTGACCGATCACTGAGGTCATGGGGTTAAGCGTTCCGTCTTCATAAAGCCGCTCGCCAAATCTGAATACGATGGTATCGCCGGCACTACCGGATAATTTGATCCGATAAGTACCGGTAAAATTTACACCCATATCCACCATCCAGGTATCCTGATCCAGAGCCGTAACTAATATGGGGTCGATCTCCTGCGTGATCTGAACTCCCGGGAAAAAAGCCTTTTGTAACTGTCCACCGGGCCCGGGTCCCTGCCGGGCGGGTTGCCATGAGCCGGCATCGAAACCCGGACTATTCCAATGGTCGAGCTCTTTACGAGCATCGTAGGCGACACCCAGATAAACGCTGTTCTTCAGCAGCGGGCCATAGGTGTATTTCCAGCTAGTATCAGAAACGATCTCTTCTGATGTACCGTTTGCGTAGGTGATGACCAACTTGGCCAAGAAAGTCGGCTTTCCAACCGCGGCGAGATCCTCCCTCAGATTTCGATGTCCCCATTTTCGCAGTGGCAGGGGGTTGTAGAAACCGTTGCCCAGGGCTACACCCAGGCAATTTCCTCCCTGCTCCATAAGAGCGGTCACGTCATATTCCGTATAGTAGATCCTTTTGCTGAAATCGGTCCAGGCGGGATCGAGTACATTATTACCAATGGGCTTTTCGTTTAGTGAAGCTTTATAATAACCAGCCGCCGTAATGAAAAGTGTGGCCTTTTCGATGGCCTGATCTACCTCGAAATCTTTCCGGAAAAGTGGTGCCGGCTGATCAAGATAGAAAAGTGAATCGGCGGCCGGTAGTTCGCGATCATCTTCGATCCACTGGGCGTTACCGGTCTCAAAAACAGCTTCCGTCTCCGTTTCATTCGGAATGGATTGACAGGCGATCAGCGAAAAGAAAAGGATGGCAATTCTAAAATTGGACATATTGGAAAGGTTTTAGGCTCCGGTCATCGGAAATATCGTTAACTCAGACTGCTTCGATCACGGTAAGGCATCCAGATCTAATGCCGGAGTTTTGCCCGTAGCTGTGCGTTTGAAATCGGTATCGATAGCTGTCGTTTCACTGAAGAAACCGCAGTTGTGGAGCACAAAGGCGTTGTTTTGCAGCCCGCCCTGATAATCCAGTCGATTACCTTTGCGGGCAGTGGCATCGGCGGTAAAGCGGGCCTCGGTCAACTCATGCCATTGGCCGCCGGTATCGCGTACCCATTGGTTGCCGTAGCGGGCAAAGCGGGAAATGACGCCGGTTTCGGGAATGAAATTTTCCAGAAAAGAATATAGTCCGGTGAGATAGGTGTTGGTCTGCGGGCGACGCCAGGAGGCGATAAGCTGCCAGTTGCCGGTTTCGGGGGCAAAGAACCAGGCCGTATAATCGGTATGACCCGGAGTAGATGGATGCCCACGCAAAAGGAAACGATAGGTATTGCCCGCCCGCCAGGGATAGCGCAGATAGCTTTGTCCGCCGGAGCCTTCGTTCCCAAACTCGCCGGTATAGACATCCGGACCTTTTTTCAATAACACGATCTTTTGATCTTCGGGAATATCATTGGGATTGTCGGTCTGAAAAGGGCTCCAAACGGAGAAAAGTATGCGCCGTTCGACATTGGAATTAACCTGAAAACCAAAATAACCTTCCCCGAATCCGTTAGCCATGAAATACGAACCGATAACGTCCTGCCCTTCTGGAACGGTGACCTCATTGTAAAACCATTCTACCTGAGGGATAGGATCTGCCTGAGGATACCACAGATGCACGGACGGACCGCGACGACCCCAGTAGAATTCGTCTTTAATGTAGTGCACTTCTCCCTGAGCCGCCTCCCCGGTGATAAATACGGTTTCTACTTCGGCAAATTCGGGACCTGTGCGGTTCACTCCCCGCAGGTCCAGTCGCTGATAGCCGGGCTGTGTCACTTCAAAAGTGCCGATCGGAATGAGCTGCCAATCGGTGTTGTTGAGGATAATAGTTTTAGTTTTTCCAGCAAGAGTACATTGTAGTTCAGAAGCGCCACTTTGTACGCGGGCACGCATTGCAAGTTGAAGACTACCGGTGTGGGATAGGTGAAAATAAACGCCTACGGTGTGCACCGGGTCCGACCAGCCGGTAAGTCCCGTTTCCCGGATCAGATCAGCTGAAGCGGACGGATCATCAACTATCCAGGCGTTGCCGGCCAGGGGTATGTCAATATCCCAGGAGACGATATCCTCTGGTTTACTGTTGACTCTCATAGGGCCTTCCGTGGCACAGGCCGGTA
>JAGQXH010000362.1 GCA_020436695.1 Lewinella sp.
CGGATAATCCAATATTAATCGCGAGTTTGCTAACCGTCAGCAAAGGCCTTTGATGACATCAAGCTTATGCTTATGCTTATCAAGATCCGTATAGATCAGAGTGGAAATAGCTCCAATGGAGGAGTTGTCATCCATCAAGACAGTGTTTTCCCACATTAAGAGCGTGTTTAAAATTCCGGTCTACATTTTCCCAATCATTGAAAGTCAGTTCGGTACAACTATTACCCTGATCCATAGCGCTGACCATCCATTTGAGGGAATATCCAAATAACTATGTCTACACGAGAAATCGTTCCTGAATTTCTATGAGTTACCTTGCACCAGACACCGTTTACCGCATACCGTCATTCATTTGATCGCTTCCAGTTTGGCTAAAAACCACTGTTGATAAGGATAGCGACAGGCAAGCATTTCGGCTAACAATACCTTGCGCTGATGATGATATACTGCATCTCCAAAGCGAAACATCCAGGCGTGTTTGTTGTAAAAGTGGTAGAGCTTCCGGAACAGATTCAGGAACTCCTGGAAATACTCGCTTTGGTAGGCTAGCTTCGGACTGTTATATTTATCGTATTTGAGCATACTTCTCAAGCTTTCTATTTCGTCTTCCATGATCATCCCTTCCCGCTCCAGCCGTCTGTCGTCAATAATATCCATTTCCAGCAGAAGCTGTAAACGCAGTACCTTGATATCGAAATTGATGAATAGTTCTCTGATCCGGTCCAGATCCTTGATCCATTGGAAGGCTGCTTCATAATTTCCACTTCGAAAATAGATCAGTGCCTTGCCGTAAGCATAATACTTTTCCCTGACTGCTCCGGGTAGTTTATCCTGATAACGATCCGCAAATTGATGGGCACGATTAAATACTTCTGTATCCTGACCAACTATCGGTCGGCCGTCAGGATCAGTGTTATTTCCCTGAGCCGTCTTCAGTATCAACCTCACCAAATTGGTATATACCCCCGCACTGATCTCAAAAGCTTCTCCTTCCTGCTCTTGTAGCGTGATCACGCGCTGATTGTGCATTATGTTTTTAGACAAGAACTCATAACGTCCATTATTAAGCTGATAGGTGGAATAATTGGTAAGATGAGAATGGATCTCCGTGAGATCATCGGAAGAAAGCACGGAGTAATACTGATCCAGCAATTTCTCTATGGAGGTAAATGTTGTCTGCTTTCCGGCGAATGACTGTTGTTCGGTGGATGGGATATCAAGCAACTGACTGAGCTGATAGAAAATTTTCACCGCCGGATGCCAGTTCGTTTCCTGATGAACGATCTCCAAAATATAGGGCAACAGTCTGAAATCCTGTTTTTCATATCCAATAAGGGCATCGTTTACCATCAGACGGTAACTCAGATAGCTACAGTAAGTGCGGAGTTTTTCCAGTATGTAATATTCGTCCAGCGCATGGGATAACTGCATCAGGTTCGGTTCCCGGTCTCTTTGACCCTGCCGCTGTATTTCGATCCTTTTTGCTTTTGCCGCACTAATTTTTTGTAATAATTCTTCACCGCAGGAGGCTTTTTTTCGGCTCATAGCTATTGTTTATACCCAGATTTCGACACTGACAATCAGCTAATTAAACTCCATTCTCAACGCTTTCGATCTTAAATTCTGCTAATTGACTTCCATTCTTTACCCGGTGCGTTCCGGGAGAAGCCCTGCTTCTTTGCAGTATCAGTTAGGCCAGGTGCACGACGGCCGGCTGATGATCAGCTATTGAATCACTAACCCGTCAGTAAGTGAAAGCGCTTTCCATGACAGCAAATGTTTTTTGTTATGGAAATTTTATTAGCCATTGCCCTATTTTTTTCCGTTGCCGGGAATTCTTTTCCCGTTGAATCTACACTTGCCGCCGATACCGTCTCAGCGCCATTAGCTGTGCCCGAATCAGCGGAAGACTTCTTCGGCACCATTGTTATGGAGGACCTTATCGCCCGGGCCAACTCAGGCAGTTCGACCGACCCGGTGACCACATTAAACGTGTATCAGGAATCAACCATGACACTTCTCTTTTCACTTTGGTCCTGCAACGACTGTCCTCATAATCTGAGCCATCTCAACCCAGACACCTATTTGTTGGAAGCGATCACTTCGAACTCGAATAGCTTCCAGTCCACCATCGAAATTGAATGATCATTTTTCCTGCGTTGCAGGGAGGAAACATGAGACATCCCGAATTTTCAGAAAAAGCGTAAGTCTCTAGGAAGAAAAGCCTGAATAATATTTAGAATCAGCACATTGTCGGTCTTCAAAAAAGATAGTGAACTGATTTTCAATCACTTACCGTTCTTTTTAAAAATTCCGGATGACTCATGTTCCTTTCTTTTCCAGCCAGTTATAATCGAGGGGCAGATAACTTTCTTTTGGTAAAAGTATCGGCCGGCGGTCTGTTCGCGTCAGGTCTTTTACTGTTCTTATGAAGTTCAGGTTTTTCTCTTTACGGTCTTCGGTCAATTCTTCTTTCCGTTTAATATATTGTTCGAAGGCGATCAGTTTGCTTTGCAGGTTCTGATCCATTTCTTTTTCAAAATACAGTTTGATGCAAAGTTTATCGTAAGTTATTTTGAAGTACATCTCCGAGTAATCAAAGGTCGGCAACAACTCCAACGCCTTATCGTATCGTCCCCGGTGGAAAAGGATATTCGCTTTATTCAGGTTATTGATCGATTCGATATGCGGGTGGTTAACTTTCGTAGCGTATTTCGCGACAAATTTTTCCAGCCAGTCCAGTTCTTCCGATACCAGCGCCATATAGATCGCGTTGGTATATTTCGATATCGATAAACTTTCTCCGGAGATAAACAGTCGATGCTTGATCACATACTGCAAGTGCCGGATAAATTCGCCCGCAAAGACCCGCTCTCCCTGATGACAGTAATAAATGCACTGATTCATCAGATAGCCACTGACCGTCCGTCTGTACTCATCGGAAAAGTATTTCCCGTGCTGCCCGAAGAGTTCTTTGGCCTGGTGATAATGCTCATGCTCGTGCGGGTAGCACATCATCAGATAGATCGCATGGAATAAACGGACCCCAATACCGTACTGAGAAAGATCGGCCGATCGGCCCCAGCGCATATCATCATCTGCTGGTTTTGGTGCATTAATGATACGGTGCCGGTTGTGCTGCTCGACCATTATTCTCAGCTTGTTTTCCAAATAGAAATTATCGAGTGCCCTATTCATCTGCTCCAGTTCATCCTGCTGCTTCCGTTGTCCACCCTGATAGTTGAGGATCAACTCCTGCAACTTGTAATTTTTGTATTCCTTGTCAAAATCATGTTTGCTGTTTGCCCGGGTCTTTTGAACCTGTTTCAAATGACTCTTGAAATTCTTCTCCAGTTCATGCTGTTCAAAATATCCCAACAGCAGTTCTTCCTTGGCCAGGCCCTCCTTTTCCAATTCCAGGAGAGCAATATATCGCCTAATCGGTTGGGTCAGCCGGCTTTTGGTGTGATTCCAGTCCGCCTTGGCTTTCTGCGGTTCGGATCCGGCAAAAAAGGCCTGGAATACCTTTCCCTGCACGACTTCTTCGTTTCTGTCGGCTTCCGTGGATGAACTAATATTTTCCACAATCGCATTCAATACTTCCAGATCCTGCCGGGACAGCTTGTTAAGCCCCAGACTCGCAAAAGCGGCAAAATCACGCAGCTCCGCATTGGAAAAACTAAACAATAATTCGAAGAATTTGCTGTAGTTCATAGTTAGACATTTGCTTTTTTCTTCCTCAGGAAAATGCGCCTTTTGATTATTTCTAGATTTTGAAAACATTTTACTTTTTATAAAAAACACAAATACATTATTTTATACATCTTATTTATTTTAATTTATCGATCTTTCATCTTGATTTTCTCTTTTTTTTGTTTTCCTGCACTATTTGTAAGCTTTTTCGGTAATCGATACTTTTGTTACAAAGCGCGCACTCTGCCAATTTTCCCTGGTCTTAGGACAATGGCATACTAATCTCAATGTGAATTAACGAACGGTCAGTTGATGGAAAGGTGCCAAGCATAACCTGGATTGGCCTCCGGGCCGGGAGAGATCGCCTGCTGTTTACTGTTCTTTTTCCGATAGACGGGCACGAAACAAACGTGCTTTCGCCAATTTGTATTGCTCTCGACAAATATAAGGACTACCTGGCAGATAAGCTAATTGAGAGGTGATCAGGGTCTAGCTTAATAAAGCTAAACACAAGTAACGCAGGTACTTATCAGGAAGCTGATGAAAAAGGAGCGAGCAATGGCTTAAATGCGGGGAAACCGTCCTGCTACACATTGAATTAAACACTGCAAATAATATTTTTTACTCAATTAGAGGGGTACAGATTTTGGGTTGCTTTACTGTCCTTGGCTCAAAATAACAATCTGTCCCCTTTTTTCGTTAGACCAATTCTGTTTCTCGGCAGCTTTACTAAAGCTCCGCTTCAATTACCTCTACTCCACCCGCCCCCGGCTAGGTCGATATCCAAACTCCTGCTGGAACACCCGTGAGAAGTAGGATGGATCCTTGTACCCCAGTGCATAAGCGATCTCCGAGATCGACTGATCACTGTTTTCCAACAATTTTTTGGCGTACTGCATCTTACAGGCACGGATGATGGCGACCGGAGATTTTCCCGTAAGTGCCTTGATCTTGCGATACAGCTGGCTTCGGTCCATCTGTAGCGCCTGACTAAGCGCCTGAACGTCGAAGGTTTCATCATCCAGATGCTCCAGGATCACAGCTCTGAGATTTTCGAGGAATTCATTTTCCAGTAACATATTATCTTCAGGCTGTAGGGAAACTGGCAAAACCTGCTGGTATTTTTGCTGCAACACAGCCCGGTTTTCTAATAACTTGCGGATACGAATGAGTAGTTCCTCCTCGTGAAACGGTTTACTCAGATAGGCATCGGCCCCTTGTCCGAGGCCGGTGAAGCGGGAAATCGCATCGGCTTTCGCAGTCAGCATAATGATCGGGATGTGATTGGTACGACGGTCTTCTTTCAGTGCTTTGCAAAGTGCAAAGCCATCCATTTCGGGCATCATCACATCCGTAATGATCAGATCGGGGATAGTGGCCATGGCCGAATCCAGCCCCAGCTTCCCATCCACTGCCAGTTCAATGTCGTAATCTTCCGCCAGCAATTTTTTAATGTACCAGGCAAAGTCGTTGTTATCTTCCACCACCAGTAACTGCGGGCGTTCTTCTTTTCCCTTCGTAACTGCGGTCAGGGTTTCCGGTGAAAGTGGATGCTCCGGCCGAAAAACCGGTACAACCGCCTCTTCCTCCACTGGAGCCTGCCGGCTTATCGGGAAATTGAGCAGGAAGCTTGTCCCCTCTCCTAAGACACTTTCCACCCGGATGGATCCGTGCAACAGGCCGATCCATTCTCTGGTCAATGCCAGCCCGATTCCCGTACCACCTTGTCGGCGGGTTGCCGAGTTGTCCACCTGATAGAAGCGGTCGAAGATCTGGACAAGATCTTTGGGAGCAATGCCAATCCCGGTATCGCGCACACAAATGTGTAACTCCGGTCCATCCTCCGGGACAGAAGCCTGCAGCAGGATTGTACCGTTTTCAGGCGTAAATTTGACCGCATTTGCCAGCAAATTAGTGAGGATCTGCCCCATGATCTCCGGATCGGTATCGACGTCTAAACGATCAAAATCTGCTTCCAGGCGGAAATGATGCATTTTCCCCACCTGTTCACTCTGGATCTGAAAGGCAGTAAGGACTTCCGATAAAATGCGTCTGATATCCGTTTGGACCCAGTGGGGTTTTAAATTGCCGCTTTGAATTTTCGCCAGATCGAGCATTTGATTGATCAACCCCAGCAGTAATTGCCCGTTATGCCGGATCACTTTCAGCCCTTCGTGAAACCAGCGATCCGGTGCTTTTTGTACTTGTCCGGCTACCCCGAGGATCAAACTCAGGGGGGTGCGAAATTCGTGGGTGATATTGGTATATAAGCGGGTTTTCAATTCGTCTACTTCTTTGAGCCGCTGATTTTCCTGATCGTTGTAGGCCAGTTGCAGGCGCATCCGATAACGTTGTTGCTGGAAGCGGTAGATACCGAAAATGGCTGTAACAGCCACCAGTCCATACAACAGATAAGCCCAGGTAGAAGCATACCAGGGAGGAAGGATCTGCCATCGTAAAGCCAACGGTTCTTTATTGGCGTAGCCGTCGGGATTGATGGCCCGCAGTTGAAGATCGTAATTTCCGGGAGGCAATTGGGCAAAGCGAAGGATTTTTTGATCGCCTAGCGGGATCCACTCATTATCCCGGTTGTTCAACCGATATTGATAAGTTACCTGATCCGGATTTTGTGTGTGCAAGCCGGCGTATTCGATGGCCAGACTGTTTTGGTCGTACTTCAATTTAAGAGGCCCTGCACTGGAAAGAGGGAAGGGATTTTCCGGCTCTTCCATGGCATACATCCGGGTTAATTGTAGTTGGGGGGCAATTCGATTGTCCGCTACTGAACCGGTACGGATCAAATGAAAAGACGAAGCTGAAGCCGTTGTTAACAAGATACCATCCTCAAGCATGTTACCAAAGCGCCCCACCGGAGCAAAGGAAATACCCCGCTCTGAATTAAAGGTGTTCAGATCTTCCGTAACCGGATCATAGGAATAGATGCCCTGCGTTCCGCTGAACCAAAGTGTACCGGACGGATCTTCAAATATCTTATTGGGTTCATCGTCAATAAAATGATAATACGTGAGGGGGTCGGAAAGCGAAGTCATGTAACCGATCTTACGAAATTTCATAGACAACCAATAATGCCCATGTCGGTCCTGATGCACCCAAAAGATATTACCACTTAAGTTCGGATGCGGGTGAAAGGTCCACGAATCAATACTATCGCCTGTTTGATCCACGGAAAAAAGCCCCCGGTTAGTTACCAGCCAGATGGTGGCTTCCTCATCCGCAAAGATCTGCCAGACCACAGCGGCATTGAGACGATTAGTGCGATTGCGATCCGAAAGATGATAGACGCGCCCGGTTGCTTTTTCACGTAGATACAGCCCCCGGCGGAAGGACCCCATCCACAGATTGCCTTGGCGGTCCTCATAAATGTGTGTGCAAATATCCTCCGGGCCATCCCATCGCTCGAAGTCGTCGGTCTGGGGTCTATATCGATTCAGATAACCGCTGCTGGAAAACCAAAGCGTTCCGGTGCGGTCTTTGTGAATATAACCCGCAATATTACTGCCAAGACTATTGGGCCGACCGGGATCGTGTAGATAACTCCTATAATTCCCAGAGACGGGATCAAATCGAAACAGGCCGGAGTTTTGCGTGCTGATCCAGTATTGCCCCTCTTCATCTTTGACAAAAGAAAACGGATAGGGTTCATTCGGCGGATTAACGGCCGGCAACTCATACCGCTGGATGGAGCGCTGGAAGGGATTTAATTTATAGATCCCATATAAATTGGTAGTGATCCAAAGCATACCGCTTGCATCCTCAAAAAGAGAGAGAATGTCCGTATTCAAGGCTTCGATGGCCTCTCCGAAAACATGTTGACTGGGAACAGCCTCCTGACTATCGACAATAAACAGACCGGTATTCTCCGTAGCGATTAGGAGGCTTCCGTCGCCGGCGTATAGCAGATCGTTAAAAATGATGGATCTGTCCCGGAAATAGGAGATCTCCCGATAACTACCGGTGCGGAGATCCAGCAGTCCGCAGGAACTACGAAATTGATCCCCCGTTTTGGTGAAACCGGCTACCCAGATCCGCTCTTCATCCATAGCAGTCAGGGCAACTATACTCGCCGGAAAATCTCCTGACGGTTGTAATAGTCGTAATTGATAGCTTACCGAATCAGCAGCATTCCCATCGCTCCATTTACAATCGAATAAGCCCTGAGATGTACCCAGCAGCGAGTGGTCATTCAGATGTAAGATCTTGAATACAGGGCTCCCGTGTACTTTTTGCCAGTTTCGCCGCGGACTATCCGGCTCCTGGGAGTTAATATCAGCTTTATACCAACCATTGCCTCCGCCGACCCAAAGCTGCTGTTGGGCATCAAAATGAATATCAGTGATCCAGCCAAGAGTAGGCAGGTCAGTGATCTGCTCATAACGCTCTTCCGCCAGCGAGAACCGAAACAACTGTCCCGCAGTAGTACCCAGCCAGAAAACGCCTGCTTCCTTTTCGATCATTGCAGTGACCAAACCAATGAGGCGAAGCGTATCAGGCAGGTAATAAGTTTTAAAATTACGCCCATCGAAACGGGTCATCCCCATAATAGAAGCCGTCCACAAATAACCGTCCTCAGCCTGAATGATAGGGTTCATTCCCTGTTGTGGCAATCCTTGTTCTTCGGTGAACTTCTCAAATAATATCCCTTTACTATTATACCAAAGTTGAGCATAGAGAGGCTGAAGAAAAAAGAAAAGCAAATAAAACGGGGCAAGCAATATCCGGCGCATAAGGAGTCATTTTATTTCCACCGACAAGGTAGGAGAACAGGCTGCAAATCATATTGATATCCATCATCCGGCCCGGAGAAATTCCTC
>JAGQXH010000363.1 GCA_020436695.1 Lewinella sp.
CAACTGATGAATAACCTACCCGTTGAGCCGCATGACATCCCCCTGGATTCCGTGCTGTTTGTCTCCTCTTTTGAATCCTCTAACATCTAACATAAGTCTAAAACAATGATCAAAACCCAATTAACAGGACCCATTCCGGCCGGCAAACACCACCGGCTCAAATTTTTCACTTTGTCTCAATGTGTCCTATTTGTCTTCTGCAGTATACTGTTGTCCACCGCCTGTCGCAATGCGCCGGATATTTCTAACGATACGCCAGCCACTGCTATTGCCGGCCATGATACGCCGCTGGATAAATACGTTCACACTACCGATCCGGCCTTTGAATACCATATCGTGGATACCCTTCCGGGAGAAGGTTTTAAAACTTATGTGGTCCGCATGGTATCACAGCGCTGGCTGACGGAAGCCGAAGTAAAAGATCCGGTCTGGTGGCACTGGCTGGCCATTACCGTACCTGACCAACTGAAATACGATAAGGCGTTGCTGCTGATCGGCGGCGGAAGTCGCACCCGGGAACAACCGGATAAAACCGACGAAATGGCCGCACAACTTGCCCTGGCCAGTGGCTCCGTAGTGGCGGGCTTGCATAATGTACCCAACCAACCGACGGAGTTTGTCGGCGACGATTTCGGCCCGAGGGTGGAAGATGAACTCATCTCTTACGGTTGGCGGAAATTCCTGGAAGGTGGTGCCAGGGAGGAAGATGCCAAATGGCTGGCCCGGCTGCCGATGACTAAATCTGCCGTAAGTGCACTGAACGTAGTAGAAGATCTGAGCGAGTCGCTGACCGGAAAACACATCGATGAGTTTGTGGTAGCCGGCGGCTCCAAGCGCGGTTGGACCACCTGGACAACGGCTGCCGTAGATGACCGCGTAGTGGCCATTGCTCCCATCGTCATCGATCTGTTAAACGTGGTACCTTCTTTCCAACACCACTGGCGGGCGTATGGATTCTGGGCTCCGGCAGTAGGCGACTATGACCGGGAAGGCATTATGGACTGGACCGGTACACCGGAATACGACCGCTTGCTGGCTCTGACGGAACCTTATTCTTTCCGTGATCGCTACGACATCCCGAAACTGATCCTCAATGCCACCGGCGATCAGTTCTTCCTGCCGGATTCCTGGCAGTTTTACTGGAAAGATCTGCCCGGCGAAAAGCATCTTCGCTATGTCCCCAACAGTGAACACTCCATGCGGGAAACTGATGCTGTACAGACCTTACTGGCCTTCTATCAGGATATTCTGAGTGATACGCCTCGGCCGGATTTCGACTGGGAAGTAGAGGACGGGGACATTGTGATCCATACCGCCATGGAGAATCCGCCTAAGACGATCAATTTGTGGCAGGCGCACAACCCCGATGCCCGGGATTTCCGGGTGGATATCATCGGCCGGAGCTGGACATCAACAGAAGTCGCACTACGGGAAGACGGCACCTACCGGCTGGAAGCACCTAAAAGCGATGGCGGTTATACTGCCTTCTACGGTGAACTTACCTTTGCTAATGGAGACGGACAACCGCTCAAATTCACGACCGGCGTGGTGGTTACCCCGGATACTTATCCATTCCAGGCCTTTGTCCCGAAGAACGCTAAGGAGGGTGAGGGTGAAATGGTAGGGAAATAACAAACGGACGGCCCTGGCTTTGCCTGGGCCTGACGGACGGGTCACTTGCGGTGACCCTGCCGTCAGGCCTTAGTCGTCCGTATTTTGCTAAACTTCCCAACCCTCCCGATAAGTACGGGTCACAAACTGATTGGCTTCTTCGAGGTTAGTGATCTTCATATTATCGCCATCCCAGATCAGTTTCTTGCGGCCGAAGAACTCCATTCTGCCATCGCTGTTCTCCCGGCGTAACATGTAAGAGCGGATAGCCAGGTTGCCCATCAGTACCGTTTCGGTCATCGGGCCCGCGTAATCGAAGGAGGAGGTCAGCGCTTTGTGTTCCTTACTGCCGAACCCGGCTTTGCAGGCATCCACCCACTTGCGGTGGTGGCCATATTCCGGTTCTTCATTTTCCTCTACTTCCGGACCGAATTCGGTGGTACCGTCCTTGAGGTACAGTTTCGGCATCAGTGGTGAACTGTCGTTGATATTGGTGGAAATAATGCCTTTATCACCAATGATCAGTACGCCATTGGCACTATTGCTGCCACCTATGTCATGATCTGCAGGAATGATCTCCGGGTGTGCCGGACGGATACCACCGTCACTCCAGGTCATTTCTATGGGTGACTTGGATTTTTCAGTAGCATCGAAATGCAGGGTAATGAAAGAAGACGGCGGGCAGCCTTCCGGGTGATATTCCGCATTCCACATCTGCGTGTACATGGCACCGACACTACATTCGGCATCTTTCGGATACTTCAGTCCCAAGGTCCGGAAAGGAATATCGATGAGATGACAGCCTACATCACCCAATGCCCCGGTACCGAAATCCCACCAGCCGCGCCAGTTGAAGGGGTGCAGTTTGGGCGTGTAGTCCATATATTCTGCCGGGCCGAGCCAGAGGTTCCAGTACAGATCTTCCGGCTTTTCCGAGGGGGTAGGTTCAGGCATGGCAAAACCCTGCGGCCATACCGGGCGATTGGTCCAGATTTGCACTTTGGATATTTCACCCAGTTTACCGGAATTCACCCATTCCTGTACCATATCCAGCAACGGATTGGAACCACCCTGGTTGCCCATCTGGCTGACGATCTTATTGGTGCGGGCCATTTCTGTAAGCAATCTGGCCTCCCGGATATTGTGGGTCATCGGTTTTTGCACGTAGACGTGAACGCCTCTTTGCATCGCATAGACCGCTGCCGGCGCGTGCACGTGATCCGGAGTGGAGATCGTCACGGCATCGATATCTTTTTCTTTATCCAACATTTCCCGGTAGTCGTGATATCGCTTGGCATCCGGAAAAGTCTCCACGGAAGCTTTGGCCGATCCGGAAAAATCCACATCACACAGCGCAGCCACCCGCTCCCGGCCGTTCACCGACGCATTGCGAATATCACTGCGTCCTTTCCCACCGGCTCCGATAGCCGCCAGCACCAGCTGATCACTGGGTGCGAGAAAGCCGGGACCTCCCAATACATGCCGCGGCACAATGAACAAGGAGGAGGCAATAGCGCCTTGTTTGATGAATGTCCGGCGGGAGGTGCTGTCCGTTCCGGTTTTTCGTTTTTTCATGTTAAATGGTGTTTTTGTTGGATAGTCAGGAAAGTCATCGGTCGTAAGTCATCAGTCTTTCCGTACTATTATTAATGGTAATTGGCAAAAAATAATCCAAGCTAAGTTGGTGAGGGAAGTTAGTAAATTAATAGGAGTTGACCATTTCATTTCCTAACTTCTAGATCAACCGTGCTCAATCTTGTTAGCAGTTAAAAAAAGATGTCACTTTTGCATCGCCCAAAAGTGACCAAAACGCTAGGCAAAACAAAGGCCCAACGCTCACCCGGCTCCCGCTCCCACATGTTTTGCCGGGCCCACCCGCCTCGAATCATGATCGTGTTCCATGGTCATAGCTCGTACCTATGTTGTAGGGCGGCAATCACCGAAAGATCAGAGTCCCAAATCGTCCGGGTCTGTGAAAACTACCCTGGGTTGGCGACCATGCCAGGTATTGCAAGGGACTGGCATCATGATTGATGCGGTAAAAATTGATCTTCCACTGAGCCACATCCAATTGGTCAGGATGGAAATCTTTACTGATCTCCGCAAAGGGAATAGCCATTTCCACCGTCCAGCCCTGATCTTCATCATTTCGCTGATTAACGGTACCGTTCAAGGCGACCGCCGTTTTGATCCCTTTCAAATTATACTTCAGGGTTTCCTCCACATCAATATTTTCCGGATCGACAATGTAGCTGTCGTACAATACATTTTTGGGTGATACTTCGATCTCTACGTAATTATCCGGCTTATCATCGGTATCGATGAATACCTCTACAGCTTCTTCTTTCCATAGGTATTCATCCCGTTTCGAAAAACTACTGTGCATATCCCTGTCGTTGCAACTGAAAGCGATATAAAGATGGGTATCATCGTAAGCCAGCTGTGCATAGGTGACGTAGGCCGGGTCCGTTATCCGCTCCCGGGTCATACTGTTGTTCAGATAAATTCGCCCCGCTTTTCGATAGACCGCCTCTTCGAGTTGCCCGTCTACCAGGATCGCTTCGTTGGTCCTCACGGCTTTGGCAAAAGGTGTTGGGCTACCCAGCATGGGGAATAACTCCCACAAGGCCGCATCATCCGGTTGCCGGCCGTATTCGCAGACTTCAAAAGCTTCCGCATTGACGATAGCGGCCGCCATATCTGTTCCGTACCATTTTTCCAATGCGGTCCGAACGGAGGCGGTCACCGGCCGTTGGCGAACCTGCGCCAGCCATTGTCTGCGTTCGGCCTCTCCTTCCGGCACCTGATCCAGCGCCTGTGCCGTCCAGGGCAGCCATTCATAAACCTGGGAGACGTGTGCATCCAGTCCGTCTACCCTATTGTCGTACACCGGGTCGGTCCGGACGGCCACATCCGGTTCAAACGGATTGGGCTTTTGAAAACGATCCTGGCAATAGAGAAAAACCGGATTCTTTTGCAGCGGCGGCGTATCGGAAGCCACGTTCGGTACGATGACCATGTAGGCGGCGTCCTGCACCACCAGCCCGGTATTGCGATGATCGGGGTGATAGTCGTTAGGACGGGGTAAAATCACTACATCGGCGTTCCACTGCCGGATGCGACGGATCACCTGCAGGCGCACTTCCAGACTGGGGATGAGCTCCCCGTCGTGATTGTCAAGCACCTCGTATTCATCGATACCCAGTCGGCGGGCGGATTCCTGCGCTTCCAGGCGACGGCGTTTGGCCAGGGCACCGCCCCCCATGTTCTGGTGACCGGCATCCCCATTGGTGAGGGATAAGAACTTAACATGATGCCCCATAGCGGCCCAGAGGGAGGCGGTGCCGCCGGCGCAGAGGTCGGCATCATCGGGGTGGGCACCGATGACGATAACCTGTAAGGGGGTGTTTTCCTGGGCCTGTAGGCCGGGCCTGGCGATCAGGCAAAGCAGCAGCATCGCCATGAAATAGGATTGGATAGATATCTGCATAGAGTTGGTTTTATGAACATATTAAATAATGCCCAATTTCAACACTTTTCAGTCATTGAAATTGCTATTGAGAATGACATCGATATTAATTACCAATCCACCACCGAACCGTCCGAATCCAGATAAGTTTCCGGATTCCGCCAGTCATGCCCCAGCTTATCGGCTAGCGCTTCCTCATCCAGCTCAATCCCCAGTCCCGGACCGGTAGGCAACGGAATATGTCCGTCCGATACCTGGAAGGGCTCTTTGAGATAGCCTTCTCCGAGCGTTACCTGTTCCTGGCAGAGAAAATTCGGAATACTGGCGGCCAATTGCAAACCACAGGCCAGTGAGATAGGGCCAAGCGGATTGTGTGGTGCTACGGCAGCATAATAGGCCTCCGCCATTCCGGCGATCAGGCGGCCTTCAAAGATCCCCCCGGCATGGCAAATATCGGGTTGCAGGATGGTAGCCGCTCCTTTTTCCAGGATCTCCCGGAAGCCCCATTTGGTAAAAATGCGCTCTCCTGTGGCGATGGGTAGATGGGTTTCACGTGCCAGCTGGGCCATAACCTCCACATTCTGACAATTGACCGGCTCTTCAATGAAGAATGGTTGCATCGGTTCCAGCTCCCTGATCAACAGGGCCGCATTTTGTGGGCTAATGGCCCCGTGAAAATCAATCCCGATATCGGCGTCATCTCCGGCGGCGGAGCGCAGATCAGCAAAATTACGAGCTGCTTCATCGATGAACCTGGGTGAGGCGACAATGCCCGACTGACGAGAGTTAAGTACGCCGGTCTTGAAGGCCGTATAGCCTTCTTCCCTAGCCTGCCGGATCGCCTCGGGGGTGCGCGCGTGAGCATATACGCGGATGCGGTCGCGCGTAGGTCCACCCAGGAGTTCGTAGATGGGCACTCCCAGGGCTTTTCCCTTGATGTCCCATAAGGCTTGCTCCACCCCACTCAATGCACTGGTTAGAATGGGGCCACCCCGGTAAAAAGAATGCCGATAAATAGCCTGCCAGTGATGGATAATGCGCCGTGGATCCTTACCGATCAGGTATTTGCCGATCTCTTTAACGGCTTCGGCGCAGGTATCCGCCCGGCCCTCCGTAATGGGTTCGCCCAGGCCGGTTATACCCTGATTGGTGTGGATCTTAAGAAAAAGGAAGCGGGGTTTGACCTTGAAGGTTTCGAGTTTGGTAATAAGCAGGTCTTCTTTGGTCCAGGTGTTCAGCGTTTCCGCTTCTTCCTGTGCCTGCTCTCTGGCCTGCCCGGTATTGCCGTAAGCCCGGTTGATGCCGTACACTCCGGCGGTTCCGGCGGCAAGGGAGGCGAAGGCTTTTTTCAGGAATTTACGACGGGAACGGGCGGAATTGTCATTAACTACCATGATGTGCGATTTTAGGTGATGGTGAAGTTGATTGATTGCCTTTAAAAGTAGGGAATCTTTTTGAGAGCCTATCACCGTGCTAGGTAGGGCGATAAGGCAATCGCAATAAAATTTCACGTACTTTTTGGCGCCCAAAAAGTACCAAAAAAGCCGGCCAAAATTATCCCTCCCGCGAAGCTGGCACCCTCACCCCCCATTTTGGCCGCTTCCCAACCCGCCACTAAAGATGAGATTGCGAAAAATTCGACTCTCTGATAAATTGCAATGCCTATTTTACTGCTTGCCAAAATATTAAAAACAACTTTTCAATTTTAATGCGATTGCCCTAGATAGGGAGGTGAATGGTAGATTTGACTGAGGGATGGTTATTCAATCAGATATCCTGCACTCACACCATTCTTCAACTGACAGCTTTTTACTGCTGTCATTTGTATCAATGCTGCATATCTCTATTTTGTGACATTCTCTCAGCAAATTTTGTATTATTGGTGCCTCTACATCCAACAAATAGCAATGACGGATATCCAAATACTACAACAACCGTTCGTACTACCCTGTGGGCAGCGCCTGGAAAACCGGCTCTGCAAAGCTGCAATGGGCGAAAATCTGGCCACACCGGAAGGGGCACCTTCTCCGGGGCTTTTTACGCTGTATGACCGATGGAGCCGCAGCGGTGCCGGTCTGTTGATCACCGGGAATGTGATGATCGACTGGCGTGCTTTGGGCAGCCAGGACAATGTCATTATAGAAGATGATACCCACCTTTCTTTACTCAGCCAATGGGCCCAGACTGCTCAGCAAAATGGGGCAGCCTGCTGGATGCAACTCAATCACCCCGGACGGCAGGCCCCCCGGGCATTTAACCGCGAAGCTGTCGCCCCTTCGGCCGTTCCTTTGGAGCCGAAGGCGATTTTTCACACGCCCCGCCCTTTAAAAGAGGAAGAAATAATTGACATTGTTGATCGTTTCGGCAATGCAGCATCGGTAGCTCAACAAGCAGGATTTTCAGGAATACAGATCCATGCGGCCCACGGCTATCTGATCAGCCAGTTCCTTTCACCACACACTAACCGGCGGGAGGATAAATGGGGAGGTAACACCTCGGGGCGAGCACGTTTTCTGTTGGAGATCTTCCGCGATATCCGGCAAAAAACAAGTGCAGATTTCCCCATCAGCATCAAGATCAACTCCGCTGATTTCCAACGCGGAGGCTTTACCGAAGAAGCATCTTTAGAAGTGATCAGATTACTTTCCGGGGAGGGTGTTGATCTGCTGGAAATATCCGGCGGCACTTACGAAAAGGCCGCCATGATGGGGCATGCGCAGAAAGAAAGTACCCGGCAGCGGGAGGCCTATTTTTCGGAATTTATTGTGAAAGCCCGTCAGGCTACCTCCATACCGCTGATGCTCACCGGTGGTTTTCGCAGCATCGAAGCGATGGCGGATGCCCTCCGCCGGGATGAATTGGACATCATTGGGCTGGCCCGGCCTTTTGCGCGAAATCCGCAGGTGGCTAAAGAATTGCTGGAGGGAAAAATAACATCCTATCCAGTGCCGCCCGTCCGGGTAGGAATTCCGGCCATTGACCGCCGGGGGCTGTTGGATACCATCTGGCATACCCTGCAACTGCAACGTATGGGAGCCGGCAAAGATCCCAAACCGGAGATGAGCGGCTGGGCGGCTTTGTGGCTGGTAGTAAAGCAAATGCTTTTTGGTAGTATCCCAAAAAAATAACGATCAGAGACATCACGCCAAAAGCCCTTTTACCACCTCGCCGTGCACATCGGTCAATCGATAGCGACGGCCCTGGTGTTTGTAGGTCAGTTTTTCGTGATCGATGCCCAACAAATGCAGCATGGTTGCCTGAAAGTCGTGTACGTGCACCGGGTCCTTTACGATGTTATAACTAAAATCGTCCGTCTCACCGTACACTAATCCTGGTTTAACACCGCCACCGGCCATCCAGATGGTGAAACAACGCGGATGGTGATCCCGGCCGTAATTGTCATTGGTGAGCGTTCCCTGACTGTACACCGTG
>JAGQXH010000364.1 GCA_020436695.1 Lewinella sp.
CTAGTAAATACTCGAAGTATTATTTGCTTTAGACAACTTCACCGAAAGATTTGAAAATTAAAGGATTAATCACGGATTTAAATCCGTTTTTGGCGCATCGGACCGAAATTTGCTTAACAATTATAAAAGAAATTCATGCCATTTACTTGACAATTGTAGATATAATAATTACATTTACAATTGTTAAGTAAATAGTCGACGTATGAAATCACAATCATTGGGAGAATTTGAAGAGCTGGTACTGCTCACTGTGGCCGCCCAACACGACCAGGCTTACGGCGTCTCCATCAAAGAGGCGCTGGAGGAACACCTGGAGAAAAAAGTCAACATCAGTGCTATACACGTTGCTCTTAAGCGCATGAAGGAAAAGGGTTTTGTGGAATCCCGCTTCGGCGGCATCACCAACGATAGGGGAGGACGGCGTAAGAAGTTCTACGTGATCACCTCTGTTGGAAAGAACAAGCTGGATGAGCAGTACGATCTGCGCAACCGCATGTACAAAGATATTCCCGACATATCCTTCGGCTGATGAGTGCCGCACCACCGAAACGAGCCCTACGCTTCCTGCGCTGGTTCTGCCGGGAAGACTACCTGGAAGAGATCGAAGGCAATCTGATCGAGCTCTTCGAAAATGCATACGAGACGAACAACCGAAAAGCTAACCGACTATTTTACTGGAACGTACTGTTGCACTTCCGCCCGGACTATATCCGCTCTTTCGCCAACAACCCGTTAAATCACCTCGGCATGTACAAAAGTTATCTAAAGATCGCCTGGCGAAGTATGCTCAAGCAGAAGCTATACTCGTCGATTAACATCGGCGGCCTGGCCATTGGCCTCACCTGTTTTATCCTTATTTTTCTGTATGTGCAGCACGAGCTTTCTTACGATCGCTTTTTTGCCAATTCCGATCAGATATACCGCATCTTTCAGAAAGTACCGGGCGGTGAATATATGGGTACCGACCAGTACGCCGTTACGTCCGTTGGATTAGCACCCCGCATGATAGACGATTTTCCGGAAGTTTTACACGCGACCACCCTTTATCCGGGAGCTGGTCTGTTGACTCATGCGAAAGATAATTTTTACGAAGAAGGCCTTTGGGCCGACGGGCAGTTCTTCGAAGTATTTCAGCATCAGTTTATTTTTGGAGATCCTCAAACGGCACTATCCCGGGAGGGAAGCATGGTGCTTACCGAATCACTGGCTCAAAAATTGTTCGGCCGGAAAAATCCGATTGGAGAAATTGTAGCATATAACAATGGAAATACATACACCGTCAGTGCCGTTATAGCTGATCTGCCCGGTAATGCTTCCATCAAATACAACTACATCAACAGCATACAGTCCATGCGACAGTATGCGGAAGAGATGAAAGGAAATCGCTGGAATAACAATGATTACCACACCTTTTTTACGCTGGCCGAAGGAGGCGATGTACCTGCCCTGGAAGGTAAATTGAAGCAAATGCTGGAAAATACCTGGCCTAAATACCAGGAAGAAGAAATGACTTTTTACTACCGGGCTCAACCGCTCACCGATCTGCATTTTGAGGATATGGTCAATCTGGATATTGGGGTGAAAGGTAATTATCGTTCACTTGGGATATTCTCCGTTATTGCAGTCCTGGTGTTACTATTGGCCTGCATCAACTACATGAGCCTGGCCATCGCCCGTTCTATTAAAAGAGCAAATGAAGTAGGTCTGCGCAAAGTGATCGGCGCCCGTCGTGGGCAACTGATTGGGCAGTTCCTTGGAGAATCCGTGCTGATCGCAGCTATGGCCCTGGTCCTGGCTTTGATACTCACTTATTTTCTCCTGCCCGTCTTCGCCTATTTACTGGACCGCCCCATCGATCTGGATCCGGTAGCGAATATCTGGTTGCTGCCCATGTTGTTTTTGCTGGTGTTGACGGTTGGTCTGCTATCCGGTAGTTATCCGGCCTTTCTGTTGTCGGCATTACGTCCGGCACAGATATTGAAAGGCAAGATCAAGGAAGGTATTTCCGGACTAAGGGTGCAGCGTTGGCTAACCGTAGGACAATACGCAGTTTCCATCGCTCTTATCATCGGCAGCCTGGTGATCTACCGGCAATTTCAATTCATTCAAAACAAGGAATTAGGCTACGACAAAGAGCAGGTGATCACGATCTCCATCCGGGACAATAAGTTGAGGGAGGATATTGAATCCGTAAAGGAGGAGATCCGCCGCAGTCCGGATATCGAAACGGTGACCACGGCAATGGAATTGCCGACCAATATCAATTCGGGAGCACCGATCCGGGCGGAACATCAGGCAGATGAAGACAAATTCCTGATCTATCGCGCCCGCGTGGATTACGATTACCTGAAGACTTTCGGTATCGAACTGATCGCCGGCCGCGATTTTTCTCCGGACATTCAGTCGGATATCGAAGATGCCCGGATCATCAACGAGACAGCGGCCCGGCAAATGGGCTGGACACCCGAAGAGGCAGTCGGCAAGATCATGGTGCAGCGGAGTGGTTCTACGATCATCGGTGTGGTCAAGGATTTCCATATGCACTCCATGCACATGGCCATTGCTCCAATGATGCTTCAGATGCGCAATTCGACTTATTTTGATCATATAGCCGTCAAAGTACGGGGAGGGGACGTCTCTAAAACAATAGCGTTTCTGCAGGAGACCATCGGGAAATATTCCAACTTTCCGTTCGAATACCAGTTTCTCAACGAGCGTTTCGATCAGTTGTACAAGGAAGATCAGCGACAGGGAGAAATGATCGGCTTTTTCACCTTGGTTTCAATCCTGATCGCTTCACTGGGCCTTTTTGGTATGGCGGCCTTCACCACCCGGCAGCGTTCCCGTGAGATCAGCATTCGGAAGGTATTGGGCGCTTCTGTGGGAGGGCTGGTACGGTTGTTGTCCCGGGATTTTCTCCAAATGGTATTGCTGGGTTTTGTACTGGCCATACCGCTGGCCTGGTATGGCATGAACCATTGGCTGGATGACTTTGCCTACCGCATTGACCTGGAGTGGTGGATGTTTGCGGTGGCCGGATTGGCTGTCCTGTCGCTGGCTTTTTTCACGGTGAGTTCGCAATCGTTGCACGCCGCCTTGTCGAATCCGGCACAAGCTTTGAAAAGCGAATAGCCCATTTAAGCAGACCTGCCGGATTTCGCCAATCCGGCAGGTCTAAACATCCATAAATGCAACAACAACCGCCAAAAAGAGCCTTACAGTTCCTCCGCTGGTTTTGCCGGCCGGACTACCTCGAAGAGATCGAAGGAGACTTATTCGAATTGTTTGAGCAGGATTGCGAGCAGTCGCTCCGGCGTGCCAACCGGCGGTTTACCTGGCAGGTGTTGCGTCATCTGCGCCCTGACTTTATTAAATCACTGACTGTAATTAATCACCTCGGCATGTACCAACATTATTTCAAGATCGCCTGGCGCAGTATGCTTAAGCAAAAGTTGTATTCCGGCATCAATATCGGCGGCCTGGCTATTGGCCTGAGCTGCTTTATCCTGATCATGCTCTACATCCGGCACGAACTGTCCTATGATGAATTCTTTTCGGATGCGAACCGCACTTACCGCCTCTATCAACGTCAGGCCGGAAATGTATATCTGGGTTCCGACTATTTTGCCCTGACACCCGCCGGTCTGGCCGGTGCTTTGCGGGAAGAGGTACCGGAAGTAGTGCATGCGACGACCATAGTTGACCGCTCTGCTCTTCTGGCGGGCGAAACCAACAATTTCTACGAAGAAGGACTACTTGGTGATGCCTCCTTCTTTGACGTATTCCCTTTTACCTTTCTACAAGGGGATCCGAAAACCGCTCTGGCGCAGCCGGCAAGTATTGTACTTACCCGAACCCTGGCCGGCAAGATATTCGGCCGGCAAGATCCGATAGGACAAACTTTGACCTATCAAAATGATCAGCCGTTCACCGTGACGGGGGTTGTGGAAGATCCGCCGACCAACATTTCGCTCAACTTTTCTTATGTCGCTTCGGTGGAGTCGGATGAGCAATATCAGGAAAACATTAAAAAGGAAAAATGGGATAATAATTCATTCCATACTTTCCTGATCTTGACGGAAAATGCGGACCCGGAACAGTTGGAAAGTAAGGTGACCGGCGTTTTTGACAGACATAAGGCCAAGTATGAGCTTTACCCTTTTGAGGATGCCTATTACCTCCAATCGCTTTCGGATCTGCACCTGACCAATCACATCAATTTCGATATCGGCCTGAAGGGCAATGCCCGGTATATTTCTCTTTTTACGCTGATCGCAGTGCTGGTGCTGATCCTGGCGTGTGTCAACTATATGAATTTAGCCATAGCCCGTTCCATAAAACGAGCCCTGGAAGTGGGGCTGCGTAAGGTTATCGGTGCCAGAAGAGGACAGTTGATCGGTCAGTTTATCGGAGAATCGATACTGATCTCATCGCTGGGTTTAGTGGTCGCATTGGGGCTTACCTACTTCCTGGCGCCTTTGTTCAGTTATTTACTGGAACGACCTATTGCGCTGGATTTTTCTAAAGAGATGTACTTACTGCCGGGCTTGCTGGCTCTGGTGGTAGTGGTGGGCATTATTTCGGGCAGCTATCCCGCCCTGTTTATGTCCTCCCTTCGTCCCACCCAGGTGCTAAAAGGAAAGATCAAGGGGCGTTTTGCCGGCAGCAAAGTACAAAAGGGGCTGATCATCGGGCAATATGCTACTTCCATCGCCCTGATCATTTGCAGTATGGTGATCTATCGCCAGTTTCAATTTATCCAAAATAAGGAGTTGGGTTACGATCGGGAGCATATCGTGTGTATGCGTATCCGGGATTTTAGCCTGCCGGAACAGCGGGAACAGCTTAAAAGTGCTTTTTCGAAGAACCCTCAGATCGTATCGACTACGTTTTCGATGGGCTTGCCTACCAATATCGATTCCAGTACCATCATCAACGATGAAGAAGGGACTACGGATGAAGATGATATGGCGATCTACGAAGCCAGAGGAGACGAAAATTTTCTGGATGTGTTCGGTATTGAACTCGTAGCCGGCCGTAATTTTTCGCCTGACATTCAGACCGATGTGGATGAAGGATATCTCATCAATGAAACAGCCGCTGCCGCCATGGGATGGACACCCACTGAAGCCATCGGTAAACACTTCACCCACATGGGGACCGAGACGATTATCGGGGTGGTCAAAGACTTTCACATGCACTCCATGCATATGGCCATTGAACCATTGATGATCCATTTACAACCCAGCTTCTTTACCTACATTTCGGTCAAGATCCGTCCGGAGAACATGCAGGCCACTCTGGCTGATCTGAAAGCAACGGTAAAAACGTACTCCCCTTTCCCGGCTGATTTCCAGTTCCTGGACGACAAATTCAACGAAATGTATCAGGCCGATCTGCGTTTGGGGGAAATGTTCGGCTTTTTTACGGCGCTCTCCATTCTGATCGCATCGCTTGGTCTATTTGGCCTGGCTGCCTTCATGGCCCGTCAGCGCACTAAAGAGGTGAGCATTCGGAAGGTACTTGGTGCTTCGGTGCAAAGTATTGTGCAATTGCTGTCAAAAGATTTCATCAGACTGGTGTTGTTCGGCTTCCTGCTGGCTATTCCAGTGGCCTGGTATGTGATGTACCGCTGGTTACAGGATTTTGCCTACCGGGTCGATATCGAATGGTGGTTGTTTGCTGTGGCAGGCGTGGCGGCTATGTTACTGGCCTTGCTTACTGTGGGCAGTCAATCCCTGAAGGCAGCTTTTTCCAATCCGGCACCTGCTTTGAAAAGTGAATAGTTCATTTAATGGACCTGCCGGATTTCGCCAATCCGGCAGGTCTTAATCGCAATAAATGAAGCATCAACCGCCCAAAAGAGCCTTACAATTCCTACGCTGGTTTTGCCGGCCGGACTACCTCGAAGAGATCGAAGGGGATCTATTTGAGTTGTACGAGCAGGACCTGGAACAGTCATCCCGGTGGGCCAATCGGCGGTTCACCTGGCAGGTACTGCGGCACTTCCGGCCCGACTTTATCAAACCACTTACAGAAAATCCATTAATTCCATTCGGCATGTACCGACACTATTTCAAGATCGCCTGGCGCAGCATACTCCGGCAAAAGCTGTATTCCGGAATCAACATCGGGGGCCTGGCTATTGGCCTTAGTTGTTTTATTCTCATCATGCTCTACATTCAGCATGAGCTGTCGTACGACCGGTTTTATCCGAATGCAGATCGTATTTTTCACGTTTATCAAAGACAAGCCGGGAACAAATATATGGGGTCCGACCTTTTTGCAGTTACGCCCGCTAAACTGGCAGAAGTGCTGGAGGAGGACTATCCCGAAGTAAGCCGGGCGACCTGTATGGCCGCTCGTACGGGCTTATTGAGTAAAAATGAGACGAGCTTTTGGGAAGAGGGACTGCAGGCAGATGCTCGTTTCTTTGAGGTATTCCCTTTTTCTTTTCTACAGGGCGATCCGCAAATTGCTTTGGCACAGCCGCAGAGCATTGTGCTTACGCGTTCACTGGCCCGCAAGATCTTTGGCCGGCAGGATCCCGTCGGCCAAACTATTCAATATCAAAATGACAAATTTTATACAGTGACTGCGGTGGTCGAAGATCCACCTACCAATATTTCCATTCCGTTTTCTTTTGTTGCATCTTTTCCGTTAGCGATGCAGAATGCAGAGTACGCCAACTGGAGAAATAGTTCCTATCAGACTTTTTTAGCCCTGGCGGATCAGGCCGACCCGGGGCAACTGGAAAGTAAACTATCCGGTATCGTCGATAAATATGTGAAAGAAGAGATGGATGCACAGGTCGAGATCTCCTATTTTCTGCAACCCTTGTCGGATCTGCATTTGGCGAATTACCTCAATTTTGATATTGGTCTGAAAGGCAACTCCCGGTATATTTCGCTTTTTGCCGTGATCGCCGTCTTGGTATTGATACTGGCCTGTGTCAATTACATGAATCTGGCCATAGCCCGGTCGATCAAGCGAGCTAAGGAAGTGGGCCTGCGCAAAGTGGTAGGAGCCAGGCGGCGGCAGATTATCGGTCAGTTTATCGGAGAGTCGATGCTGATCGCTTTTCTGGCATTGCTACTGGCGCTGGGACTCAGTTATCTGCTCTCACCTTTGTTTAGCCATTTGCTGGAGCGTCCCATCAAATTGGACCTTGTTAAAAATGTGTACTTATTACCCGGGCTGGTCGGTCTGGTTTTTCTGGCCGGCTTCTTATCCGGTAGTTACCCGGCATTTTTCATGTCTGCCTTACGTCCGGCACAGGTGTTAAAAGGAAAAGTAGCAGGGCTTTTGACGGGTAATACCTTACAAAAGGTACTGACCGTTGGTCAATTCACCGTTTCTATTACACTTATTATCAGTAGCCTGGTGATCTACCGGCAGTTTACCTTCATTCAGACCGAAGATATGGGGTATGATCGGGAACACATTGTGACTATGCGCATTCGGGATTGGAATTTGCGCGAGTACCGGGAAACCCTCAAAGCAGCCTGGGCAAAAGATCCGCAAATCCTGGCTACTTCTTTTTCGACAGCCATACCGACGAATATCAACAACAGTACGACGATCAAGATCAAGGAAGGTACAACTGATGAAGAAGAAATGCGGATCTATGAAGCCCGGGGCGATTACGATTTTCTGGACTTGTTCGGGCTAAAGCTGGCAGCCGGCCGTCAGTTCTCTCCCGAATTTCAGACTGATGCCGAAGAGGCTTTTATTCTCAACGAGACGGCAGCCGCCGCCCTGGGTTGGTCGCCGGAAGAAGCTATCGGTAAACATTTTACGAAAGGCGAAACCAAAGAAACGATCATTGGAGTCGTTAAGGACTTTCACATGCACTCCATGCACACGGCCATCGAACCGCTTATGATCCGATTGCAGCCGGACCACTTTACCTATATGTCCGTAAAGATCCGTCCGGATGATATGTCTGCTACTTTAGCCGATTTAGAAGCCTCGGTGAAATCCTATTCCCCTTATCCTGCTAATTTTCAATTTCTGGACGAAAAATTTGATGAGTTGTACAAGACCGACCGGCAGCTAGGTGAAATGTTCGGCTTCTTCACTGTACTCTCCATATTGATCGCATCACTTGGTCTGTTCGGATTGGCTGCCTTTGTTGCCGGTCAACGAACCAAAGAGGTGAGTATCCGCAAGGTATTAGGGGCCTCCGTGCACAGTATTGTGCAGTTGCTGTCGAAGGACTTTCTCTGGCTGGTTTTAATCGGCTTCCTGCTGGCGGTTCCCTTGGCCTGGTACGCTATGGACCGATGGCTGCAGGATTTCGCCTACCGGATCAGTCTGGAATGGTGGATCTTTGCCCTGGCTGGTGTGGCAGCTATGTTGCTGGCTTTCCTGACCGTGGGTAGCCAATCGCTGCGGGCGGCTTTTTCGAATCCGGCGCGTACGCTCAAAACTGAATAGTTTACTT
>JAGQXH010000365.1 GCA_020436695.1 Lewinella sp.
TCGATCTTAATGTATACAGATGAAAATTTGCGCACGCCGTGCCTATAGACTATTTCATTTTTTCTCCCCAAAGCAAAAAGAGTAAATATATGTGACGCTCCCCAAAGGAATCCCTAATGAAATCCTTTAAAAAACCCAGGTAATAGAACGGTGATCAAGAAAAATAAAATCTGATTATGTGTTTTTTTTCAAAAACCATAATTTTGGATTCGTTTGCTTTAATTGTCAAAACAAAATTGGATTAGTATGAAAAAACTCTCACTAGTTTTAGCGCTAGTGGTGTTTGCCTGTGGCTTTGCCATAGCGCAGAGAACCATTAGTGGTACAATTACCGACACCGGTGGTGAACCGCTGATCGGTGCCAGTATCCTGGTGAAAGGTACTACGTCCGGTACGGTAACTGATATTGACGGTAAGTATACCCTCTCAGTTCCAGACGGAAGTACTACCCTGGTAGTCAGTTATACTGGTTTTTCCACTCAGGAAGTTGAGATCGGTGCGCAATCTGTGGTAGATATTGCCATGGCTGAATCGGCCGAAGTACTCAGTGAAGTAGTGGTTACCGGTCTGGGTATCAAGAAGGAGAAAAAAGCCCTCGGTTACGGGGTAACGACACTTGACCAGACCGACATTGCCAACCGGGTAGAATCTGATGTTGCCCGTATTCTTCGCGGTAAAGCTACCGGGGTGGATATCACGCAGACTTCCGGTCTGGCCGGTTCCGGTACCAACGTGATCATCCGCGGTTATTCTTCCATTACCGGTACCAACCAGCCGCTGTTCGTTATTGACGGTATCCCGTTCAATACCGAAACCAACTCCATCGGTGGATTTACCAACGGTAGTGCTGCATCTTCCAGCCGCTTCCTCGATCTCGATCCGAACAACATTGCTGAAGTATCTATCCTGAAAGGTCTGAGTGCAACCGTACTTTACGGTGAGGCCGGCCGGAACGGTGTGATCCTGATCACGACGAAGAACCGCGCTGCTGCCGACAATAGCTCCGACAAGAAGTTTGAGGTGAGTGTTACTCAGCAATTGGCTTCTTCTCAGGTAGCTAACCTGCCGGACTATCAGAATACCTACGGTAACGGTTTCTCCGGTGACTTTGGCTGGTTCTTCTCTAACTGGGGGCCTTCTTTCGATACTCGCGGTAGCAACGGTATTGCTGAAGACGGTACTATCGATCACCCCTACGACCAGTCACAGTACAATGACGCTTTCCCCGAGTACATCGGCGTTCGTTATCCTTACCAGCCTTATGAAAGTGTGGAGAACTTCTTCTCTCCTGGTCTGACCAGCAACACTTCCATTTCTATTCAGAACAACCTGGGTAACGGTTCTTCCATCAGTGCTACCTATAGCTACCTGTCTGATGAAGGCTTCCTGCCCAAACTGGACGAGATGCGTGGTGGTGGTCCGTCCAACTACCTGAACAAGCACAACTTTGGCCTGGGTGGTAGTACTCAGTTGGCAAATGGCCTGAAACTGAATGCTACTTTTAACTACGCTGATTCTGAAAGCCGTCTGTTGCCGACCGCTCCTGGTTTTGGTGGTGACGGTAACGGTTTCTACGCTGCACTGGTATTTACGCCGCGTTCCATCGACCTGATGAACCTGCCTTACCAGAGCCCGCTGGACGGTTCTAACGTATACTATCGTCGTGGTTCTGCCATCCAGAACCCGCGTTGGACGCTGAATAACTCTTCTTTCAACGAACGGGTCCGCCGTTTCTTCAGTACGATCGAAATGTCGTATGAGCTGACTCCCTGGTTGAATGCCCTGTATCGCTTAGGCCTTGACCAGTATACGCAAAACTCCGAAGAAGCAGTTAACCGTGGTGGTCCTCGTAACCCGGATGGACAGCTGTAGTCTTATAATATTTTCAACAATATCTCCGACCAGGTATTTAACTTGTTGTACAACTTCAAGTTGGGTGCCAACTTCGATCTGGACGGTATCATCGGTGCCAACCTGAGAAGAGAGGTGCGTCGTTTCAACGGTGCCAACAGTACCAACCAGTTTGTATACGGCCTGTTGAATCACGGTAACTTCATCGATCACTCTTCTTTCTCTTCTACACGAGAAGAAAATACGATCGGTGTTTACGGTACGGCTACTTTGGGTTACAACAGCTACTTCTACGTCAACCTGCAAGCCCGTAACGACTGGACGTCAACGCTGGAAAAAGCCAATCAGGCGCTGCTGTATCCTTCCGCCAGTGTTTCCTTCATTCCGACGGAAGCTATTCCCGGACTGCAAAGCCGTAACTTCCTGAACTACCTGAAACTGCGCGTGGGCTACGGTACTTCTGCCGGTTATCCCAACCCGTATCAGACTCGTAATACTTTGACGACTTCCACCCGTGTATACCAGACCGTTGGTGGTAGCATTTTGAATATCAACTCCGTATCCGACCGTTTGGGTAACCTGGATCTGAAACCGGAGTTGCACAAGGAATTGGAATTCGGTTTGGAAAGCCGTTTCATCGACAACCGCATCGGAGTGGAATTGTCTATCTATAACAAGAACTCTTCCGATCTGATCATCGACCTGGATCTGGACCCGGCTACCGGTTTTACCAATACTACGGTTAACGCCGCTGAGATCACGAATAAAGGTATCGAACTTGGCCTGGACATCACTCCGATCCGCGGTGATTTCACCTGGGATTTCAAGATCAACTATACCCGCAACCGCAGTGAAGTAGTTCAGATCGCCGAAGGCGTGGATCAGGTAGGTATCGCCGGTTACACCAACCTGGGTAACATTGCCAAAGTTGGTGAGCCTTATGGTGTATTCTTCGGTTCTCCCTTCGTGCGTAACCCGAGCGGTGCGCTGCTGGTGAACAACGTAGGTAGCTACGTGGAAGGTTCCAATGACGGAGTGATCGGTGACCCGAACCCGAACTTTACGGCCAACTGGATCAACAACTTCTCTTACAAAGGACTGTCTTTCGGCTTCCAGTGGGATTACACTGACGGAGGAGATATTTACTCGTCTACCGTACAGGCGCTGCTGGCTCGTGGTAACACGGTCGACACCGACGTTGACCGCTTCCTGCCGATCATTCTGCCGGGTGAACTGGCCGACGGTACGCCGAATAACATTCAGACTTATATCGGTGATGCCTTCTTTGACGGTTACTTCGGTGCTTCAGAAGGTGGTGTATTCGATGGAACAGTGATCCGCCTGCGTGAAGTATCTCTGTCATATGTACTGCCGGAAAAATTGCTGAGCAATTCTCCGTTCGGCCGGATCGGTATCACACTGTCCGGACAGAACCTGTGGTACAATGCACCTAACTTCCCGGTAGGTATCAACTTTGACCCCGAGGTATTGAGTCTGGGGGTAGGTAACGGTAGAGGATTCGACTTTAGAACGGGTCCGACCGCCAAGAAGATCGGCTTTACGCTTAACGCTACGTTCTAATCGGGCGGTTTTCGAAAGCTTGTTCTATTAATCAATCAAGAAAAAATTTCAACATGAAGTTATTCAATAAGATAATGATTGTTGCACTGTTTTTCGGATTATCTGCCTGCGATGCTTTGGAACTAGATCTGCAGGATAATCCGAACTCTGTTACGCCAGATAACGCCAGTGTAGCCGATCTTTATAATAATGTCCAGCTATCGTTTCGCAATTTTTACAACGGTATCTGGGGTTATACGGCGGGAATGAGCCGTATGATAGCAGCTACCGGTGCTTACGATTACCAAAATGCTTATTCACCGACCTCTTTTGACGCGACTTGGTATAATGCATATAGCACCTTTTTTCCGGATGCCGATGCCTTGATCGCGTTGGCTGAGGATCGTGGACTGGACGTCCACGCGGCATCAGCCAAGATCATGAAGGCTTATGTTTATCTGACCTTGGTGGATATCTTTGCCGATGTTCCTTTCTCAGAGGCCTTGAAAGGATCGGAGGTGCTGAGCCCTAAGCTGGACAATGGTAGTGATGTGTATGCCGGAGCTATCGCTCTGCTGGATGAAGCTATGAGCCAGTTGAATGCAACTGCAGCTGCTACTCCGGGCATCAACCTGTACAACGATGGTAGTGCCGATTCCTGGCTCAAGGCAGCAGCTTCTATTAAATTGAAAGCTGCACTAAACAAGCGTCTGATAGATGCGGGTGGTTCTACTTCCACGATCAATTCCCTGATCTCCAGCGGTAATCTGATCGAGGATGCCGGTGATGATTTCCAGTTCAACTACGGTAACAACCGGAGTAACCCCGGCTCTCGTCATCCTTTCTACGGCAACTCTTATGAATCCAGTGACGGAACTTACATGGCTACTTATTATATGTGGCTGCTGAGAGCGGAAAAACTGGATGCTAATGGCGTTGAAGTGATTGATCCGAGGATCCGTTATTACTTCTACCGTCAGATCGAGGATGCCTACGCGTACGGCACCAACGAATATTCTTGCCACTTCACCAACCTGCCTGATCAGGATGCTACGCCTTCTCAGTATACTGCAGTAGACCCGCGTATGCCTTACTGTCTACCAGCTCATGACGGTTACTGGGGGCGCGATCACCTGAACAACGAAGGTATTCCGCCTGACGGACACCTGCGTACGGTCTATGGTCTGTACCCAGCTGGTGGTCAGTTTGACGATAACTCTTACGACGAAACCCAGCAACAGGGTACTACCGGTGGTCTTGGCCAGGGTATCAACCCCATTATGTTGTCTTCTTTCGTTTATTTCATGCGGGCGGAAGCGGCTCTGACTCTGGGCACCAATGATGATGACGCTGCCATGCTGGAAGCTGGTATCCGTGCTTCTATCTCCAAGGTGAAGAGTTTCGGTTCATTGGTTTCTGCTTTGTTGTCTGAGCAACGCACCGACCGTACCGGTAATACTTCCAGTGTGGAAGACCTGTATGTGCCGGATGCTGACGCTGTGGATACCTACGTAAGCCTGGTGATGGATATGTACGCCAATGCAGGCAGTGATGACGAGAAGCTGAATATCATCGGCAAGGAATACCTGATCGCACTGTGGGGTAACGGTATTGAAGCCTATAACCTCTATCGTCGTACGGGTAAGCCCGATAATATGATGCCTTCACTGGAACCCGGCCCCGGACCGTTCATTCGCTCCATGTTCCTACCGGCTGTTCACGTGAACCGCAACGCGACTTCTACTTCCAATAAGGAGCTGACACAGCAGGTGTTCTGGGATAACAATCCCGCTGACTTTGTGTATTAATTATACGGTAGACGGTAAACGGCAGACGGCATACGATGTTACGTTGTCCGTCAACCGTAATCCGTGAACTGTCAACCGTGTTTAATAAAAAATAAGATTCATTATGAATAAAAAAATATTTTCCATAATGGCCGCAGCGGGTCTGGTGCTCTTTGCTTCATCCTGCGCCGATCCGGATCTGGGGCCGATCGTAACCTTCGATACCGCCGGTAAAGGAGCTTACGTGCGCCTGGTGGAAGACAACGGAAATCAATTGATCAACCTGCTGGATCTGGCTGCCTCCGGTTACCAGTATTCAGTGGAGTTTGTGGATCTGGAACGGGGTGATCTGGTCAGTGAATACCGCCTGGATGTGACCTATCAGGATCGCAATCCGGATAACGGAGACAACTCCACTGGAAAAATAGAATTGCGCACTTTTGCACCGAGTGATTTTATCCAATCTGCTCGTAACTACAAGGGGATCAATGACATCGCGATCTCCCCGGATGACGTTTTCCGCGCCGCCGGTGTAGATGCTTCTTCCGTAATGGCCGGTGACCGCTTTGTAGTGGATGGTACGCTTACCCTGCAGGATGGCTCCACTTTCACTTACGATAATTCTTCTTCAGCGGTTAATGGTTCTGCATTTCAGGGACATTTCCGTTTTACGCTGGCTGCCGGTTGTCCTTCTGACCTGACCGGTACCTATGACTTCGACGGATCTGAGTTCTGGTGCGACGGCAGTAGCGGAAGTGGATCGGTAACCATCAACGCTTTGGGTGGTGGTGCTTATTCCTTCAGCGACTGGTCGTTCGGTTCATATGTAGCCTGCTACGGTGGTACCAACTCCAACTGGGGATCGCTGCAGTTCACGGACGTATGTGAAACGGTATCCTTCACTGGTTTCACCGATGCTTTCGGTGATACCTGGACTTTCGATCAGACGATCGAGGGTGAAGAATGGACCATCACCTGGTCCAATACCTACGGTGAAGCCGGTAAAACGGTGATCTACAAGCCGGGAGGCTGGAATCTGACCGCTAAGTAATGATTGCAGTATGGGGTAGCGGTGATCTGTATTGCTGCTGCACCTGATCTGAATAGAGCCATATTTGAATGTACGTTCGCTGCATTTGAATATGGCTCTTCTATTTTACCGGCACCGCCGGTTATTGCGATGGTAAATATTTTAAATCAGAGACAGAGAACATGAAGAAGAGTTTCGTAAGCGTTTTTAATATAATGATCGTAATGGTCTTTTCAGGGGTGTTACATGGCCAGAATACGGTAGGCCTGCAATACCTAAAGCCAGGCGCGGTTTATGAGGGCTATAACCTGATCTATCCTCATAATCAACCCAATGTATACCTCCTGGATCAATGCGGCGAAATAGTTAATATCTGGACGGATGCTGCAAACTTCCGGCCCGGTAATACGGCCTATATCTTACCCGACGGTAAATTGGTAAAAACCAAGCGGGAAAACAATATACTGGTAGATTCCATCTGGGCCGGAGGCGGTGGCGCTATTGTTGAGATCCTCGATTGGGGCAATAATCTACTCTACAGTTTTGAGCAAAATGACAGTCTGTTTCGTCTGCATCACGATATAGCGCCTATGCCCAACGGCAATATTCTGATGATCGTCTGGGAAAAGAAAACGGTGGAGGAAGCCTTGATGGCCGGCCGCCGGCCCGATCTGCTTCCGGGGGGAGAATTATGGCCGGAAGCTGTCTGGGAATGGAACCCGTTTCTGGATAGCATCGTCTGGCGTTGGCGCCTGTGGGACCACCTCGTTCAGGAGGAAGATGATTCCAAGGATAACTACGGTGTAGTAGGGGATCACCCGGAACTGGTAGATATTAATTATGATGAACATAACGGACATGAGGACTGGCTCCACATGAATGCCATCGATTATAATCCCGTACTGGATCAGATCGTGATGAGTGTGCCCTATTTCAACGAAATGTGGATCATTGACCACAGTACGACAATGTCCGAAGCAGCTGCTCACACGGGTGGCAATACCGGAAAAGGGGGAGACCTTATCTTTCGTTGGGGTAATCCGGCTACTTATGACCGGGGAGACGAATCGGATAAGCAACTGTACTTTCAGCATGATGTCAGTTGGGTGAATCCCACGGCCACCATGCTGGATACTACTTTCGGTCAGATCTCTGTGTACAATAACCAGGCTCCTGGGGGACAATCGCCCGGCCAGGTCGTCAGCACCCAGGTAATGGATGGATCATTCAACTATCCGATGACGGATGGCGTGTTCGCTCCGGCAGATTTTTCACGTACCGTTGTTTACCCGGGAACCGATCCCCGTTCTGCTTCGGTATCTCTTTCGAGTGTTCAGTTTTTGTCCAATGGCAATACGTTGCTCCTGGCCGGGCGTTGGGGGTTCGCGTATGAGGTGGATACTAACGGAGAATTGGTGTGGGAGTACATCGTACCGCTAAAGACCGGTAGCCCGGCTACTCAGGGAGACACGCTGGTGATTAACAATAATCTGACTTTTCGTATGCAGCGCTATGCCGCTGATTACAGTGCTTTTGAAGGTAAAAATATGTCTCCCAAAGACTATCTTGAATCAGAGCCGAACGAAGGATTCTGTGCCCTGCTGTTGCCGGCCCCCGAAGAGGAACCGGCAGCTTTCAATTTCCGGATCTATCCTAATCCGACCCGGGATGTACTACACATTGAAACTTTCGATCTTCCTACCCACCTACACGATCTTAGCTTATATGATCTGCAGGGGCGGTTGATAAAGCGTATCCCAATTACCGGCCAATGGACGGAAATAAATCTGGATGAGCTTCCCGCCGGGGTATATCTGTTGAAAACCCAGCACGGAAGCACCAGAAAGATCGTTGTAACTCCCTAAAAGATACTGACATAATTGCCAGCCTCGCGGCTGGTATGAATCATGCGAAACAGGGGGGAATAAAATGGCAATTTATTGTGGGCAAGTTAGACTTTCTAAGTTTCGAAAACTTAGAAAGTCTTGCAGCCAATTAGCTGAAAAGCAACATTATAATTCAACTCCTGATTCGCATGACACATGTTCTACCAGCTAATGGTGTAGCTGTATATCTGGTTTTGATCCTTGTCTTCCGGATCATCCTTTTTATTGGAGGTGTAATGGTATTGTACTTGAGTTGGAACGGCCGTTTCAGTTTGTTTATTCCTGATCTTTGGAAAGCGAAAATGGATCTGGAT
>JAGQXH010000366.1 GCA_020436695.1 Lewinella sp.
GAACTAGGAGCAGGGCAATTGGAAAGCTGGGGCTGGATAAGTTAGCGGTCGCCAATGAACAGGGTTTTAAACCCTTATACGATTATTATAAAAAATATTTCTTCAGAGATCGGGCTGGGTTGAATACTGTCTTGCTTCTAATTTCTTTTGATTTTGGTATTAAAGAGGATCAATCTTTTTCTTTCTATCTTCGGACTAAAGACCAGTTTGAAATATGGGAATATGATTATTCGGATTTTAATGACAAGCGATCAAATGGCTGGTGTCAAAACATCCTTTATCGACCAACCGCGATTTCTTATTTTGATTCAGCTGGGTCAATAGACACCACTTATTTACTAACAGAAGAAGGTCCCTCGGTTTTTGATAGTCTCTTCTTCGACGGCCATTTCAAAGTGTTTCGACAAGCCGATAATACCTTTCTTTTTAATCTCAAAAATGGTTCGGTTTATTACCTGGCTGAGAAAGGAATACCGCTGATCGGCCGGATACAGGTAGTGGACTATCCAACCTGGATACTCAATAAACCCCTTATCATAGAGGATCAGGATAATGGAGAGATCATACTGCTTCGGGAAGTGGAGCGGCTAAACAACGATTATCCGTTCCCCAGGATCAGGGTATATGCAAGCAGGGAAGAGCTTCCTGCTTATTTGTTGATCAATGAGTAGCTCATTTCTGTTTCAGATATTCAGCAGATCCTCCCAGCGCGTGGTGTAAGACGGACTTTTATGCTCCTGCCGCATCTTGAAAGACGGTTTTGCACCGGCGGCCGCGAAACACACCGTATTACATCCCATACCGGCTCCGGTCATGGAATCCCCCTGCACCCGCACAAAAAAAGTTGCGGCCGGATTTTTGATCAGATACTGATCCAGACTGAGTTCTTTTTCGGAAAAATCATCGGCCGGTGAAGGAAATCCGGCAGAGATGTACTCATAATAAGGTAGACATACAGAGAGTTGCTCAATAGGGATGATGGGCACCCTATCTGGTCTGGTGTTTTTTCTCACAGGATGTTTTGTTAGTCAACTTAAGTCGTCAGGTGCCCGGTCGTAAGTCGTCAATCAGGGCAGTAATTGGTCCGGATGGTTGTGAGCCGAGCGCTCCGGTCCCGGTAAATTTGCGGTGTATTCTAAAATCAGAATACGCACCGCTGTAACTGATAACTATCGACCGATTACTGACCACTCACGTTGGTAAGTGTAGAATTCGTGCTCACTTTCTTCTAACAAAAATTATGCCTGAGTTAAAATATGTAACATTATGTTGGTGAAATTCTTTGCCGGAAGTAAGGTATGGATCTATTCATGCGCTATGCACGCATACCTGCTCATTACCGTTTCTGTTCTGCTGCCATGCGGGCTGCGTCAAACCGCTTTCGCATATCCTCCAGTATTGCTTTTTGCTGAGGGGCCTTGACCAGATTATTCCATTCCTCCGGATCCCTATTGTGGTCATATAGTTCCTCATTTCCCTGGCCGGTGCCTTCTCCCCAACGAGTGTATCGCAAATTTTTATAGATCAATGATCCTGATTTGCCGCCGTAAGTAACAGTGAACGCTGCGTGCTCCTCATCAATTCGCTGAGGTTCCTTTAGCAGATGAACCAGGCTTTTTCCCTGCAGGATCTCCGGTGTTTCCTCTTTAAACCCGCAAAGCTCGGTGACGGTAGGATACAGATCGATCAACTCCACAATAGATTGGCATTCAGCCCCATTTTCCGCTTCATATCCCGGCACTGACAATATCATCGGTACCCGGACGCTGCCTTCCCAAAGACTTAATTTAGCCCAGCATTCATGCTCCCCCAGATTGTAACCGTGATCCGACAAAAAGATCACGATGGTATTCTTTCGCAGATCCAGCCGGTCCAGCGTCTCCAGTAAACGTCCTACCTGCTGATCCATAAAGCGCACACTGGCCATATAACCGCTGATCACCTTCTTTTGCTGTTCCTCGTCCATCCCAAAGCGGCCTTCATTCCGCTGGCGCAGCGCATCCTCCGGTACATCTTCCTTTATCTTCACCTCCGGCAGTATCATATCACCATCCGGATAATGTTCGTAGCAACTTTCGGTGGAGACCAAAGGGACATGCGGACGAACAAAACCTACCGCCAGGAAAAAAGGCGCATCGGGCTTTTTCCGTCTTTTATTGGTTGCCCCTTCCGGAATTTTCCCTGCCCTGTTTTCCAGAATAGCAATGGCCTGGCTGGCTGCAATGTAATCGGTTTGGGTTTCCTGAAATTGGTCCGGCAGGATCATCCGGGAAAAATTGCCTCCGTAGTGTTTGTTTTTTGGCGAAAGCAGCTCCAGTTCACCCGGACTATTGGTTTCCGGTCCCATCACATTAAAGGTATAATCCCAGGAGTCGGGTTCATCTCCGCCGGGCTCTCCCCGTTCGATTCCTCCCGGCACGCCCATGTGAAAGATCTTGGACACCCGGGCGGTGAAGTACCCGTGTTCCCGGAAGAAGCCGGCCATGGACGGGTGATCCTGCAAAGAGGGCGTGACCTTTTTATAACTCCCAGGCTGATCGTCATTGGTGAGTACTCCATTTGTTTCCGGATACAGCCCACTCATAATGGAAGCCCGGGAAGGGCCGCAAACCGGATACTGGCAGTAGGCGCGCATGAATCTCACTCCTTGTCCGGCCAGCTTATCCAGATTCGGAGTATGTTGATCCAACCCCATGTACGGCCCGATACGGGTATTGAGGTCGTCCGAAAAGATGAGCAGAATGTTCGGTTGAGCTGTCATCAGTTTTGGGATCAGGAGCATGCTGATCACAAAAATGCTGAAGCGAAATGCAGATTTGAATGGCATATCAGATTTTTTAATGGTGTGGATCTTGGCGGAATGTGAAGGCTGAATGATCGTAAAAGACGGAGTGACCGGCAAGGGCCTTATTCCGTCTCCCGGTCTCGCTGCCGTCCATTAGTTTACTCACTTTATATGCTTTCTCACTTAGTATTGACGCTAAACGGATACCATATACCTACAAGACTCCTACCCACCCAACACCTCCGTCGGCGTTTTCCCATACTGCGACTTAAAACATCGGGAAAAATAAGATACACTGGTAAAGCCGGTCATAAAGGCTACTTCCGAAGCATTTCCGGCTTTCTGTAACAACAACTGATGGGCCCGATGCAGGCGAATGGTACGCAATAACACATTGGGTGCTTCGCCGGTCAGGGCCTTCAATTTCCGGTGCAGTTGCGAGCGGCTCAGCCCTATTCGTCGGCTCATCTCTTCCACACTAAAAGCCTCATTATCCATATTCTCTTCAATGATCTCCATCAGGCGGTTGAGGAACTTCTCATCTACCGAACTAACGGCTACATCTTTGGGAGAAAGCACTCCGGATGCAGCGAATTTTGCTCTTAATCGCTCCCGCTGTTCAATGAGATTCCGGACCCGAACCCGCAGCTCCCGGGCGTCAAAAGGCTTGAGCAAATAGTCATCCGCACCGGTTTCCAGCCCTTCCAGTTTATCTTCCTGTTCTGCTTTGGCGGTCAGCATGATCACCGGGATGTGGCTGCTGCGTTCATCCTGTTTGAGTTTCGCCGTCAGTTCCGTACCCGTCATCTTAGGCATCATCACATCCGTAATGATCAGGTCCGGGATCCGGGTTACGGCCTCGTTAAATCCGGCTTCGCCGTTTTCGGCCTCCACGATCCGGTAATCATTTCCCAGTTGATCGCGTACATAGGCCCGCAGATCGGGATTATCCTCGACGATCAGCAGGATCGGCTGATCAGATTTGCCGATCTCCCTTGGTAAAGCAGGTTTCACTAATTCTGCCGCTTGATATAGACTTACTTCTTTCTCTGGGATTTCGGCCACGATCGGCTCTCTAAAAATTGTCAGCGGCAGATAAACCGTGAAGCAGGTACCATTGCCCGGTTTACTATCCACTTCAACGGTGCCGTCCTGAAGATGGATCAGTTCCCGGGTGAGTGCCAGTCCGATTCCGGTACCGGCCATACCGTCCTGTATCCGGCCGGTCTGATAAAAGCGGTCAAAGATTTGCGGCAACTCTTCAGCAGAGATCCCCTGCCCACTATCGGTTACAGCCATCGTGACCAGCACTTGATCTTCTTCCTCTTCGGTAAGAACAGATAGACTTACCGTTCCGCCTTCCGGTGTAAATTTGAGCGCATTGGACAGCAGGTTGGTTACGATCTTTTCCAGCTTATCATGATCAAAAAGCAGGACAGGTATCTCTTCTTTGATAGTTACATGGTAATCAATGTCCTTTTTATCCGCCCAGCTTTGCATGGCGCCGGCCAGCTGCGTAAGGAACCGACTGAGATTGCCCGGCCTGAGCTTCAATTCCATTTTGCCGCTATCCAGCTTACTGAGATCAAGTAGCTGGTTGATCAGGTCCAGTAGTCGCTGCCCATTGCGATGCATCATACTGAAGTATCGTTTGGGATCACCCCGAAAAGTACCTGCTTTCATCTCAGTCAGAGGTCCCAGCAGCAAAGTGAGCGGCGTGCGGAATTCGTGGCTGATATTGGCAAAGAAATTGGATTTCAGTTCATCGAGTTCCCGCAGTTGCTGGGCTTTATTTCGAGCTGCTTCCAGCGACAGTTCCGCTTCGCGCGCGCGCATGCGCTGACGATTTCGCAAGTACAGCAGCACTCCGGCAATGGCCGTGATCAGGGCCAGACCAACAAACAGAATGAGGTCGCGTAAATAAGTCTGCCGTTCCAGTTCCAGTTCCTGCCGGGCCAGTTGCGCTTCTTTTTCTTCGGTCTGGTATTTAGCCTCAATGTCATTGATCTCGCTCGCAAAGACGCGTCTTTGCAGCGTATCGCTGGTAGCGGTATATTGTTTGTAATATTCCAGTGCTTTTTCGGGCCGGCCGGTAGTTTCATAGACTTGCGCCAGGCCCTGAAAAGCATATAGTAACAGATTCAGTTCATCCCGTTCAGGATCAAAAATATGCTCCAACAATGTCAGATAGTATACAGCGGAATCGTACTGCTCCAACAGCACAAAAGAAAACCCCAGATTGGTGGCAGGCGCCAGTAGTTCCGCTGTGTCCCTTGTTGTTACGGCAGCCCAATACCCACGTCGGAAATAGGCCATTGCTTCCGGAGTCGGATGATCTCCAAAATCGATCTGTGTACCCAGGTTATTGTAGATCCGGGGCAGCTGTTTGTCTACCCCACCGGCGAGGGCCAGTTTCAGGGCGGTTTCCAGGTAATACCGGGCGGAATCTAAACTGATGCTATCGTAGCTGGAGGAAATATTGTTAAGACTGACTACCATGTTCTGGGTATCCCGCAGTGCTGTATGGATCTGATAAGCACGGAGGAAGTAGTTCTTACTTTTCTGATGCTGTTGCTGCCGAAAGAAAATATGCCCGAGATCCAGGTAGATCCTCCCGAGCATCAAAGAAGGCCGATCCCGGTCGATGCGATCCAGGGCTTTGTACAGCATATCGGTCATTTGGCGGTAGGCCCCTCTGTGCTCCAATGCACCTGCTACATCGAGGGCCGATGCTGCAATCTTATCCGGCAGGTATCCCTCAGCAAGTTGCAATGCCCGTTGCGAATAGCTCAGGGTTGAGTCCCATCCCTCTTCGCGATCCAGCTCAATAAGCAATTGCAAAGTCTGCCATTCTTCAAGAGGATCCAGCCGGTAGTTATTCAGCCGGTCTTGTAAGCTATCCCGAGCAAATTGCCCGATACCGGTAAGTGGTAGCAAAAGTAAGAGCGCTACAACCAAAAAAGCTGATCGGCTTTTGGGTTTCATGATGTGTGGCTGCATTTTTTTGATCGACTGGTCTGCTAAATTAGCAATAATTGAAAAACTGTATTTTTACCGGCAGGTATCTCCAATTTGTTTATTTGATCTTGATGAAAAATGTTCCTTACATGTCTACAATATCGCCATTCAGAGTAGTTGTATTACTGGCCCAAAAAGCATCAATATTCTTTTTTCTTACCACTCTGCTGATCTCCTGCCGGGAGCAAAAAAAGGAAGATCAGCTTCCAACGGAAGAAAAAAGCGAACTGGTACAGCAATTGGAAAGCATTTTTTATGCTGATGATTTTGCTGCCATCTCTGATGACACCTTTAAAGCCAATGACTACGGTGCGATCGGAGACGGTGAAACGCCAAATACCGAAGCTATTCAAAAAGCCATTGATGCCGCAGCAGCTGCCGGTGGAGGAAAAGTCATCTTCGATGCCGGTACTTATATGTCCGGCGCACTGTTTGTAAAATCCAATGTAGAACTGCATCTCGATGAAGGCGTGACCATTAAGGCCATCCAGGACGATGCCCAATTCCCCGATAAATGGACGCGCGTGGCCGGGGTGGAAATGGACTGGCCCGCCGCGTTGATCAATGTCTACGAAGAAAAAAACGTGCGCATTACCGGCAAAGGAACAATTGACGGCAACGGCAAATACTGGTGGGATAAATTCTGGGGAGACCCACCGCGCAGCGGCGGTATGTGGGTGGATTATACCGAACGGGACGTTCGCTGGGCGGTGGATTACGACTGCAAGCGCGTGAGAGCCGTGGTGATCTATAAATCCGAGGATGTATTGCTGAAAGACTTTACCGTCAACCGCTCCGGTTTCTGGACGATCAGTCTTACCTATTCCGAAGGGGTGCACGTAGACGGCGTCACCATCCGCAACAATATCGGCGGTTTCGGACCCAGTTCGGACGGTATCAATACCGATTCATCCAGTGATATCCTGGTGGAAAATTGTGACATCGACTGCAACGACGACAACCTGTGTATCAAGGCCGGTAGAGATTCGGACGGACTGCGCGTCAATCGACCGGCGGAAAACATCGTGTATCGCAACTGTATCACCAGAGCCGGGCACGGCCTCTTCACCATCGGCAGTGAGACCTCGGGCGGTATGCGCAATATTGAGGTGTACGGATTGGAGGCCATCGGCACCAACACGGGCATCCGCTTTAAATCGGCCAAAGTCCGGGGTGGTCTGATCGAGAACATCTGGTTTCATGATATTAAAATGAAATCTGTGGCCAGTCCCTTCCATTTTGAATTGAACTGGTATCCGGAATATAGTTATCCTACTATCCCTGAAGCAGAGTTGAAAGCCGGTATTCCCCGTCACTGGGAAGTGATGACCACACCGGTAGAACCCGCAGAAAAAGGAATTCCGGAATTCCGCAATATGCGCCTGAGCAACATCACCGTGGAGGATGCCGAGCAGGGCATCTACGCTAATGCCTACGCAGAAAAACCTATTCATGATCTGCACTGGGAAAACATCACCATCGAGGCGAATAAAGCCGGTGTACTCCATTACGCTGCTAACTGGACGATGGATAATGTGGTATTGAAAACAAAAACGGACGAACCGTTGCAACTGGACCACAGTGAAAATATCCAGATGCCGGAATGGGAGCCTATGACTGCAGTCAATACCAGTGAAGCTACCCCCATCGAAGAACAATTGGCCAAATGGCAGTCGGAATATCCGGATGCCACGCTGATCCCCGTCAACCCGGATGGCCAAACACTCATTGCCGCGAAAGACACTGCTACTTTTTCGGAAGAGATGATGGTCTATGTGCTGGACGACCAGGACCGGGAAGTGCAATACTACGAACCGTTGGGTGACGGCTTTTATTTCTCCCCGATCACCATCAGCCAAAAAGATGGCATCCTGAAAGTCTACGGTGAGCGTAATCACAACTGGACCTTCCATATCCAGACGCCCACTCCACCGGCTAAGGTCACCGGCGCAGATCAATGGGCTTATGATGCCGAAGCGAAGGAACTGGTAGTGGAGAAGGCGGGGATGCAGTTTGAGATTGGGTATTAGTCATAAGTCGGGGAGTCGTAAGTCGACAGTCACTGACTGCTAATACTGATTTAACAAAAGTTCAGAAAATCACTATCTTGGATTCGGAAACTACTTTGTGTCAGTACTCAGTCGGCAGTCATTAGTTGGTAGCTATATCAATACAGGCTAATAGGTAATGTAACAAACCAGAGAATCGGCCTCAAAGCACTGATTTTTCTTCAGTCCGGACCGATTTCGTTTATCTCCAGCACTTCCTAAATTGACTTACGACTTACGACTGGATGACTTACGACTTAGCTTTTTATCCGCTTTCCAAGCACATCAAAATGAAACGAACCAATTTGCTGTTGCCCTTATGGGCTGCCATCTTTCTATTAGCCTGTCAACCGGAACCCGCTTTGGACATCCCTACCAACCCGCAAGGAGATCCTGATTTTCAATACGATTACGCTTCCTGGTCGCATTATCTGGGCGGACCAGATAGGAACCATTATACCACTCTATCCCAATTCACACCGGAAAATGTGGATCAGTTGCAAATTGCCTGGACCTATGCCGCTCCCGACAGCGGGCAAATGCAGATGAGCCCGGTAATCGCCAACGACCT
>JAGQXH010000367.1 GCA_020436695.1 Lewinella sp.
CTGTCAATCGGCGGATGCTCCGAAACAAGCACAAACCCTTTCCCCATTGGAAACGTCCGATCAGGAACTGCCTCATCCAGGCGGGGATACCCATTTGCCGGAAGGCATCACCCAACAAAAAAACGCCTGGTTGGAGAACCTCAACTCAGGTACCGGCAGTGCAAACATCGGTACGTTTTACTTGGATAAAGCCGGTGTTTTCTCACTGCGTAACCTGCTGCAAAATCCGGAAGAAATGTACGATGACCTGCTTAAGATCCCATATGTACTGGGAAAAATAGGGGAACCGGAAACTTTCGGGGTGGTACAACATAGTGACGATCGCTATCTTGAAATGGGTACTTTCCCGGTCACTTCCGCGGAAGACGGCACCTTTCACTTTGCCTATCTCACTGCCTGGAAAATGGTCGATTCGGTCTGGCTGCGCGAGCTGGATGTATTGGAGTCCATGAACAATGAAGCCCCGGAAGTCGACCTGCAGGAGATCGACCAGGCGAGATCGATTTGGCAGGAGCTATCCAACGCGCGTGACCATGAGCAATTGGTGAAAAACTCATATGCTCCGCGAGGTTTTTATTTCAATCAGGGGCGTTCTTACCGAGGAACGGAGGCGATCAGTGAAGTGTACAGCTATATGTCGGGAGAAAACTGGCAGATCACGCTTACGGGGTTGTCGGTAATGCCGGTTAAGGATGATCTGGTGTTTGAGTTGGGGCAATACCAAAGTAACGGTACCGGCCATTACGTTATTCTCTGGCAAAAGCAGGATGACGGCAACTGGCAGGTATTATTGGATTTTAATTTTTGATTCCAATCCTTAGGGTATTCTATTGTAGCATTGTAGTACGGTAACTTCTAAAAACTCATTCTAAAACTTTACCTTTGCCGAACTATTTTTTTCGCTCTGGTGTAGATTTTGTTATATCTAAAATTCAAGCAAGTTGTCAGGATATTTAAACGACGAGGAGATCGCTTCTATGAACATTGTTGAGCACATACAGGAATACGTGGTAAAAGGGGCAAAAGCCCTGTACGACGCTGATCTGCCGAAAGACCAGGTGGCTGTGACGCCAACCCGGAAGGAATTCGCCGGCAATTACACCGTAGTCGTATTCCCTTTGGTGCGCCTGGCCAAGAAGAAGCCGGAAGCGATCGGGGAAGAGCTGGGGGCTTACCTGCAAAAAGAAGTGCCCGGGATCGCCGCCTATAACGTGATCAAGGGATTCCTTAATCTGGTGATCGCCGATAGTTTCTGGAATCAGTTGATCCGTGATATTTACCAACAGGATAATTACGGCCTGCAGCCGCGCAACGGCCGTAAGGTAATGGTGGAGTTCTCTTCTCCCAATACCAATAAACCGCTGCACCTGGGACACATCCGGAATATCCTGCTGGGCTGGTCCGCCTACAAGATACTGGATGCCGTAGGCTACGATGTAGTGCGGGTCCAGATCGTCAACGACCGGGGCATAGCCATTTGTAAGAGCATGCTGGCCTGGGAGCGGTTTGCTGACGGCGCTACTCCCGAGTCTACCGGAATAAAGGGGGATCACTTTGTGGGCAAGTACTACGTGAAATTTGAACAGGCTTTTAAGGCAGAGTACGAAGCCTGGCAATCTTCTGCGGAGGGGCAGCGGGTGTACGAGGAGAAGCAAAAAGAAGACCAAAGTCCGGAAGCCTTTTTTAAGGCTTTTAAGAACAGCTATTTCAACGAATACAGTGAGCTTGGCGGCGCGGCTAAGGAAATGTTGCGGAAGTGGGAAGCCGGTGATACTGCAACCCGGGCGCTGTGGGAGCGTATGAACAACTGGGTGTACGGAGGTTTTAACGAAACCTACAAAAAACTCGGCGTCAGCTTCGATAAATTGTATTTCGAATCCAATACCTATTCCCTGGGAAAGGAACTGGTAGAAGGCGGGCTGGAAAGCGGTGTTTTCTACAAAAAAGAAGATGGTTCGGTCTGGGCCGATCTGGAGGACGCCAAACTGGATCAAAAGACCATTCTGCGGAGCGACGGCACTTCGCTGTATGTCACCCAGGACCTGGGAACAGCCCATCAGCGGTACAAGGACTTCGGAGTCGAGAAAATGATCTACGTGGTAGCTGACGAGCAGAATTACCACTTCCAGGTATTGTTTGAAATACTGAAGCGACTGGAGCAGCCGTATGCTGATGGTCTGTACCATCTTTCCTACGGTATGGTGGATCTGCCCAGCGGACGGATGAAATCCCGGGAAGGCACTGTGGTGGACGCCGACGATCTCATTGCCGAGGTGATTGCCGAGGCCAAATTGAATTCAGCCGAGCGGGATACTACTGCTGATCTGAGTGACAGTGAACGGGACGATATCGTACGGAAGATCGGTCTGGCGGCGCTCAAATTCTTTATCATCAAGGTTAATCCGCAAAAGCGGATGATCTTTGATCCGAAAGAATCGGTGGACCTGCAGGGGCAAACAGGACCTTATATTCAGAATGCCTATGTGCGTATCCGGTCGGTAGTGCGGAACGCCGGTCAGTTTGATCTGGCAAAAGCTACAGAATACGACACGCTGAACGCGGAAGAGCGGGAGCTGAGTCAGTTGTTATTCAGCTTTCCTCAGATCATTCAGCATGCCGCTGATGAGATGAACCCGTCGCACATTGCTTCTTTCTGCTACGATCTGGCTAAGGCTTTTCACAAGTTTTACCACGATCATTCCATATTGAATGCAGAAACGGAAGCGGCACGGTCTTTCCGGATGCAACTGGGGCTGGCTGTGAGTCAGACCCTCCGCACCGGTATGGATCTACTGGGTATTGAGATGCCGGAGCGGATGTGATATATTTTAGTCGATAGTCGGCAGTCGGCAGTTAGTACATTTTTGAAGTGATAACACAAGTTTTATTCTGACCTCCATGCTTTTGGTTAGTATTCTCCCCGGTGGGGAGATGCCGACCGCGACCGCTAAAGCTACTAAGCAGTGGCGTAAGGCAAAGGGGGCCTCACTCCTAAAAAATCGGTATGACTACGGAGAAAGAATCCCTGAATTTTATCGAAGAGATCATCGAAGAAGATATTGCCAAAGGCAAGCACGGCGGCCGGGTACATACCCGTTTCCCACCGGAGCCCAATGGCTATCTCCATATAGGCCATGCCAAGGCCCTGGTAGTGAATTTTGAGATCGCCGGTAAATACGGCGGCTCTACCAACCTGCGCATGGATGATACCAATCCTACGACGGAAGAGACGCACTATGTGGAGAATATCCAAAACGATATTCGCTGGCTGGGATACGAATGGGAAAACAGCGTCCTGTATGCTTCTGACTACTTTGGTCAGCTGTACGAATATGCGGTGCAATTGGTAAAGAAAGGGCTGGCCTACGTGGATGATTCCACTTCGGAAGAGATCGCCGAGATGAAGGGAGATCCGACTCGTTCGGGAGTGGAAAGCCCGTACCGGACCCGGTCGATCGAAGAGAATCTGAAGCTACTCGATGGAATGAAGAACGGTGAGTATCCCGACGGTAGCCGGGTATTGCGTGCCAAGATCGATATGTCTTCTCCCAATATGCATATGCGCGATCCGATCCTGTACCGGATCAAACACGAACACCACCACCGTACCGGTGATGATTGGTGCATTTACCCGATGTACGACTTTGCCCATGGGCAGAGTGATTCCATCGAAGGCATTACCCATTCGCTGTGTTCACTGGAATTCCGCCACCACCGGCCATTATACGACTGGTTTATTGAAAAACTGGAGATCTTCCCGTCGCGTCAGATTGAGTTTGCGCGGATGAACGTGGAATACATGATCACCAGTAAGCGGAGACTGTTGCGACTGGTGGATGATAACTACGTCAAAGGCTGGGATGACCCGCGGATGCCGACCATTGCCGGATTGCGTCGCAAGGGTTATCCGGCGGCAGCTATCCGGGAATTTTGCCGACGCGCGGGAATCGCCCGACGGGAGAATCTCATTGAGATCGGGCTGCTGGAATACTGCGTACGGCAGGAACTGAATCAGACTGCTGATCGCATCATGGCCGTGCTGGATCCGCTTAAAGTGGTGATCACCAATTATCCGGCCGGTCAGGTAGAGCAAATGGAGGTAGAGAACAATCCGGAGGACGAATCGGCCGGGAACCGTGAAATGCCTTTTTCCAACGAGATCTATATTGAAAGAGATGACTTCCTGGAAGATGCACCCAAAAAATATTTCCGGCTGGCTCCGGGCAGATTGGTGCGCCTGAAAGGGGCTTACATCATTCAGTGCGACGAAGTGGTCAAAGATGATGAGGGTAATGTGACGGAACTGCGTTGCAGCTATATTCCGGAAAGCCGAAGCGGTAGTGATACCTCCGGGCTGAAAGTAAAAGGTACCATTCATTGGGTATCTGCTCCGCACGCCCGTGAAGTAGAGGTCCGGATGTACGACCGGCTCTTTACCGATCCGACGCCCACCTCCTACGAAGACCGGGATTTTCTGGAATTTTTCAACCAGGATTCTCTCCAGGTGATCACGGCAAAAGTAGAACCTGCCTTACCGCACGCTGAGGCCGGAACGACCTATCAATTTCTGCGAAAAGGTTATTTTTGTCTGGACCCTGATTCCACGCCTGACCACCTGGTTTTTAATTCCACGGTCAACCTGCGGGACACCTGGTCTAAGATCAAAACACAATAATTTCCCATGGAGGAAGGAAGGGTAATATTGTCCGCCGAGCCTTTTGCGCTCACGATTGAGCGACTGTGTCATCAGTTGATCGAAGAGCATGATGAATTTGAGAATACCTGCTTCGTGGGCATCCAGGAAGGAGGTGTAGCTCTGGGGAATCGGATCATCACCCGGCTCTCAGAGATACTGGACGGCAAGCAATTACTGTACGGTAAAATGGATATCACTTTTTACCGGGATGATTTTCGTACCCGGCAAAAGCCTCTGCGGGCCAGCCCTACCGAAATGGATTTTATTGTGGATGGCAAGAAGGTCATTCTCATCGATGATGTATTATATACCGGCCGTACGGTACAGGCCGCTCTGACGGCACTTAATCATTATGGTCGTCCGGAAGGTGTGGAATTGCTGGCTATGGTCGACCGGCGATTCAATCGGCATCTGCCCATACAGTCGGACTATGTCGGTCTTACGATCGATGCCCTGGACGACGCCTACGTAAGTGTGGAATGGGCCGAGAATGAGGGAGAAGATAAGATCATTATTTTTGGCAGTAAAGCAGTTTGAGAGTATGTTTAAAATTCCATCAATTGGCTACAAGCGGCAAATTTCATCCTGGACTTCGTTAAAAAGCTTCGCCGTACCTTCCAGGTACGCCTGCGTTTTTTGCCTCTCCCAGCAAGAAATTTGCGCGCTTTCGCTCAATCACGAAAATTCAAACATACTCTAATGGCTACAAGACAGCAACTGAGTACCAAACATCTGTTGGGGATCAAATATCTGACCACTGAAGATATTCAATTGATCTTTACCACGGCCGACGATTTTAAGGAGGTACTGAACCGGCCGGTGAAAAAAGTGCCTTCGCTGCGGGACATTACCGTTGCCAATCTCTTTTTCGAAAACTCAACCCGTACCCGCATCTCCTTTGAACTGGCGGAAAAGCGACTGTCGGCTGATATCGTTAATTTTTCGGCTTCCAGTTCTTCCGTTAAAAAAGGAGAGACACTGCTGGATACGGTCAACAACATTTTGTCGATGAAAGTGGATATGGTGGTTATGCGGCACCCCGCACCCGGCGCTCACCATTTCCTGGCCCAACACATCGATGCCAATATCATTAATGCCGGTGACGGTACCCACGAACATCCGACCCAAGCCTTGCTGGATGCTTTTTCGATGCGGGAAAAACTGGGAGATCTCGCGGGAAAAAAGATCGCGATCTTCGGAGATATTCTGCACTCAAGAGTAGCACTGAGCAACATCTTTTGTTTGCGCAAACTGGGCGCCGAAGTCATGGTATGCGGCCCGCCGACTCTGATCCCCAAACACATCGATACGCTGGGTGTTAAGGTAGAACATGACGTACGCCAGGCCCTGCAATGGTGTGATGTAGCCAACATTCTGCGCATTCAACTGGAACGACAGGATTTGAAATACTTTCCTTCGCTGCGGGAATACTCGCAATATTTCGGTATCAATCGCGAGCTGCTCGATGAACTCGACCGCCCCATCATTATTATGCACCCCGGGCCGATCAACCGCGGCGTGGAGATCACCAGCGATGTGGCCGATTCCGAACATTCCATCATTCTGCAACAGGTGGAGAACGGAGTAGCCGTGCGCATGGCGGTGTTGTATTTGCTGGCAGCAGGTAGGTGACATAGAGTTCAGAACCCTCTCTAACAAGAGGTTTAATTATTATTAATTTGTATCTTTTTTGGTTACGAATGCTATTTTTTGAATAAAAAGTTAGCAAAAAATGAATATTGGGTAGCTGTTTTTTGGAGCGTTCGTATAAATTCACTATGTTTACTGCATAGTAATTGATTAAAGTGTTTTCTCTGATGCAACAACCATTCTACACTATACCTATAGGCAAGGCTTACTTCATTGCCGTATTCTGCTTTATTATTATCCTATACTTCCAATTCAACTACCGGAAAGCATTTCCATAAATGCTCAGGCATGGTTTTGCTTCCTCCATATCGGCCGTGCGTCGACCGATCCCTTATTATTTCTTTGCCGGCGTTAGCGCAACGATGATAGCTGGAGATACCTTTTCTTGGAATGAAAGGTCATTCCATCAGGTAAGCATTCATTCGTGTAACTAAGGCATATTCGTCTGGATCCGATCATTCCTCATGACCAAGAACTTTTCTATTTCTCAACCATACAATAAATTCATTATGTTCAAAGCATGTAAAACGCTCTTTTTACTGATCTTCAGTTGTGTCGCGCTCTCGGCACAGGTTTCCCTTGAGGATGGACAATTCGAAGGGACTATTATCACCAAAAAAGGGGAAGAAAAAGGTATCATCTGGCTAAACGGAAATGACATGTCTCCCTGGCGCCTGCAAAAAACGGTACTGTTCCTACCTGAGAAAAAGTTTCTGAAAGCTAAAAAGCTCAAGCGCAACGACTTCGACAAGTACAAGCCCAAAGATATTCTCGGATATCGCTTTGCCGATAGGGTATTTCTCACTCGCAAATACTCTGAAGCCGCCTCCATTGGAGTCAATTTGCTGCCTTCGCGTCACTTTCTCGAAGCCCTGGTAGAAGGAGAAATGATGGTGTTTCGCTATTACACCACGCCTGAATCCGTGGGGATGGCGGAGGTGATCGACAAAGAAAGAGAAGAAGCCAGAAACAATCCTTTGACGCTCCTGGAACTGGATGAAGAGGATCTACAGCCAGTACACATGGTCAATTTCTACGAACTGCTGGAAGACTGTGATTTTGTATACGACAAATACGATACCGGCGGTTACGGCTTTATGCCGAAACCGGAAGAAAAGAAGAATAAAGGACTCAAGGGCCTGATCAATCGCTCTCTGGAAACAGCCAATGCTGAGTTCGTACTGGATATGGCCAAAGATTACAACAGCGAATGCGGCGCAGATCAGTAATAAACAACCTCTTTGGCTTAATCCTCAATCATGTTGCTATGAAAAAAGATTACCTGTTTTTATTACTTACGCTTTTTTGCAGCGTCAGTCTGATGGGTCAACGCATAAAAGATGAACGTATCGAGGTGCAGTTTCTACAGCTCCCATCATCTCCGCTAAACCCTGAGTTCACTACTTACCGCGTGACCGTGAGCGGCCCTGCGTCCACAATTGAGGATATGGGGTCAACCCGGGAAAGCCTGGGAAATGCCGTAAAACTGGATGGATTTAAACGGATGGACAGTGCGCCGGCCCACTTCACGATCGCTCTCCAACTGGGAGTTATTCGCGTGGAGGGTCAAAAGGACCACAAACGTTCGGAAACCAAAAAGGACAAGAACGATAAGGAATACACCGTCACCTACTACAGTAAATCCGTTTCCTATTCTCAACCGTTCAGCTACCGCATCTACGATTTTGAGGGCAACGTACTGGACGAAAAGATCGTTAGCTCACGTACGGAACTGAAGCACTGGAAAAGCCGGGAGTTTGAAAGCGCCTCCACCCTGAATAGATATCTGGCTGATCAATATAAAGCAGAGATTTATGATCTTCAAAAGAAGAACATCCGGGAATTTCTGGGCAAGGTCAACGGGGAGATCCGTTTTAAATATGACTTTCAGTTGGCTAAAGACCAGGATCAGCTCTTTGTGTTACACAAGAAAGAAGATGGCGCCGATGAATTCATGCAGGCTTATGAAACGGTGAATACAGCTTTTGCATCGATGCGCCCGGAAGAATCCCTGGATGAGATCAGGACAGCGGTCGCTCCGGCTCTGGAGATCTGGCGAAATGCTAAAGACCGCT
>JAGQXH010000368.1 GCA_020436695.1 Lewinella sp.
CGGCTCCCATGGAGGCCTGCACTACTTTCGGATTATAGACTTCCACACAGCCGGAGGAACCGCAGATCCATTCCAGCCCAAACCAGTCGGCGATGCGCAGGATGGTGCCCATGTTGCCCGGGTCCTGGATATTGTCAAGATAAAAGGTCCAGTTGGTTTGTAGCCATTGTGAGGCAAAGACAAAATGAGGTGGCTGGACCGTAGCGAGTACCTGATTGGGCGTAGTAAGCGTGGAGATCTGCCGGAGTTCATCGGGCGTAATCACACAAACTATGTCAGGTCCCAACTGCCGTGCCCCGGGTTTTTTGAGCCATTCTTCCAGGGCATAGATACCGCTTATTTCGTGATCCCGTGCATCCAGTAATTCCCGGGTTATTTTATCGCCTTCCAAGATGAAATTGTCATACTTTTGCCTGAACTTCTTCCGGTGGAGCGATTTTATATATTTGATCCTGTTTTTAGAAATTGCCATTAGTCATACATGATAGGGCCCGCAAAATACATATTTCAGTTCATTATCCTGCTGCTGTTGCTATCCTCCTGCAACAGTACTAAGTTTTTAAAGCAGGATGAATATCTGTTGCGTGGGAATACCGTCAAACTGAAAGCAGATCATAAGATCAACAACAAGCGCCTGCTTCAGGATGAACTCCCCGGTTATTACCGTCAGCGGCAGAACAGCAAATTCCTGTTCTTTTTTCCCCGGGAGTGGTTCTATTTCAAAACTTCCGATCCCGGGGATACCACTAAACTGGATCGTTTCATTCGACGGGCGATTGCCGAGAAACCGGCCATTTACGACGAACAACTTACTCGGGAGACGGCAGAAAATATGGAGCACTATCTGCGGTCGAAGGGGTTTCTGGAGGCTCAGGTCCAGGCCGAGGATGATATCAACCGGAAACGAACAAAAGCCTACGTTACCTACTATGTTTATCCCAACGAACAGTACCACGTAGATTCAGTTGCGTTTTCCAGTCCTGATCCCTCCATCGACAGCATGCTGCAAACAGTAAAGGACGAGACTTATTTCAAACCGGGGAGTCCCCTGGACCTCGGACAGTATGAGCAGGAACGGCAACGTGTCACCACCTTTTTGCGGAATAACGGCTATGCCTATTACTACGGCAACTACTTCGATCAGGTAGAAGTAGACACTATCGGAAAAGATCACGAAGGCAGCGTCTATTTTACCGTATTGCCGCCTTTTGGTGACAGTAGCCATCATCGTTATCGCATCGGTGAAGTCCGGATACTGCCCGATTTTGATGCCGGATCGAGCGATGAGAAGATCACCGTGGACACCATTATCGACGGTTTTCGCTTTCTGTTGAAGAATAAAGATTTTGAGGTACGCCCCCAGACTCTGATCAAGGCCATGTTCCTGAAACCCGGCGAGATCTTCAGCGAACAGAACTACCAGCGTACCAGCCGCCAGCTATCGGCCCTGGGCATCTTTCGCTTCTGGCGCATCAAACCGGTACCGGACCCTGATAACCCCGATGTTTTGGACTATCGGATAGAGCTAACGCCTAATTATAAAATGGAGATCGGTGCCGATTTTGAGGTGAATTATACCAACCGGAGCACTTCGGGAGCGGGTAACCTCATCGGTTTTGCCATCAATCCGAGTTTCAGGAACCGCAACCTGCTGGGAGGCGGTGAGACCCTGATCACTAATTTTTCTACCGGGGTGGAAATGAACTTCAGTGATCGGTCGCGCTTCTGGAATACGGTTGACCTGCGGCTGCAGACGGAGCTGTACTTTCCCCGTTTCCGCGATTATTTGGGATTCTGGAGCCTCGTCAATGCCCAGCCGATCGGTAAAGAGAAACGTAAGGATACCGAGAGTTTTTATAGCCAGTTGCGAGAAAATGGTGCTACCCGGCTTTCGCTGAGCTACAATTACCTGTTGATCATCGACTGGTACCGCTACAATCTGTTCAATGCCAGCTACGGCTATGACCTGCAACGTACGCCCACCAAGCGTTATCTGATCAACCATGTGGGAGTGGACCTGCTGATACCGCAAACGGAGCCACAGTTCGATACCTTGTTGCAGGATAATCCCTTCCTGCGCAACAGTTTCGGCCAGCAACTATTTGTCAGTCTACTGTTCCGGGATTTTAACTATGTATATAACGGACGCCCCAATCGTTATAACGAATCCAACTATTTCAGCTTTTCGGTAGAAATGGCCGGGGCTGAGTTGTGGGCTGCCAATAAGTTGTATGACCAATTGGCGGGTAAGGAAGATATCTGGCGGCTGTCCGATACCATCAATTTCAGTCAGTACGCCCGCCTGGAAATGGACCTGCGCTATTACAAACAATACAATGCCAAACGGAGTGTTGCCTCGCGGATCAATTTCGGGATAGCGCGACCATTCGGGTTTACCACGGCGGTACCCTACGTGAAACAGTTTTACGTAGGTGGCCCTAACAGTATCCGCGCCTGGGCACCACGCGGGCTGGGGCCGGGCGGATATCAAGACCCCAATGCTCTGGATCGCGATAATAATTTCCGCCTTTATCAAACGGGAGATCTCAAACTGGAAGTCAACCTTGAATATCGCTTTGAGATCCTCTGGCAGATGAAGGGGGCGTTCTTCCTTGATGCCGGCAATATCTGGACCATTCAGGAAGACCCGGATCGCTGCGGGTCTCAGTTCCTCTTCAGCGGCACTGAGCGTTCGGATGGCTGCATCAATGATCCTTTCTATAAGCAGATCGCTGTTGGCGGCGGCTTTGGTCTGCGCTTCGATTTTTCCTATTTCATTTTTCGTTTGGATATGGGCGTGAAACTGCGCAATTCTTACCCGCGCTTCCGGGATGTTTTCGGCAATGCCCAGGAGAGAAGTTACTGGGAGTCGTTGAAGGGCTTCGGTTTGTCCAAAGTTGCTTTTAATTTTGGATTGGGGTATCCGTTTTGATGTTGTGATTTTATGATTCTGTGATGTTGGGATGTTGTGATCCTGTGATGAGTAATGGTATTGCACATTGTTGAAATATTCCACCCACTAATGTTGTAATGTTGTGGTTTTATAATGTTATGAAGGTTTTAGCACTGGTATGGTTAACTGACCACTGACAACTGGGGAACTGACAACTTGAATAATATAGTTACAACGTTATTAACAAAACTAGTTCAAATGAATCTACGCGACATTCACGACGATCAAAAAGAGGTAAGTGCTAAGGTGGTCAGTAAGCTTTCGGGATGCACTGCTACAGCAATAAGGATTACAGAAAATGGCATATTGAAAGAGCACATCACCAAAACACCTGCGCTATTGGTCTGTGTGGCGGGAGAAGTCGTATATCGGGATGAAAAGGGAGTGGAAATAATGCTGCGGACGGGAGACTACCATGATATAGAACCTATGGTAAAGCATTGGTTAGTTGGTGTTAGTACCTGTCAGTTGCTTCTGGTGAGATGAAGGAACATATCTACTGGACATTTTGCAAAAAAATGACTGGGCGGACGCTGTGGATCAGGGATGTTAGGACCTTGGGATTGAACCTCTTAAGTCCCAATATCCCAACGTCCAAATTTCCAAATGTCCAGTAGTATAATGAAGAAATGCTTAATATCATATCCTGGCTGAATGCCAGTTGATTATGGTCATTACTTCCCCTGGAAAAGCGAATTAACTTAGTTCTCATTAACTCAAGTTGTCAGGCTACTGATCTATTCTCAAGAAATGAGGACGCATTATGAAAATCACATACAACAACCGATGGATCGTGATCGCCGGTGGGATATTGATCCAGCTTTGTTTAGGCATTATCTATGCCTGGTCCGTATTTACCGTACCACTAAGCACGGCTATTGCAGAGGGAGGTAAGGGGTTTACTGCCGCACAATCCGCCTGGATATTTTCAGTAGGTCTTTTCACCTTTTCCGTCTTCATGATCATTGCGGGAAGAATAATGGGTCGGATCTCCGCCGGTAAGCTGACGGCAATAGGAGGGGCCTTGCTTGGTCTTGGTTACATTCTGGCGGGATTTTCCGGAGGGAGTTTCATCAGCCTTTTGCTCACCATTGGGGTTATCAGTGGTGCGGGTATCGGTTTGGCGTATGCGGTTCCTTTGAAAATAGGGATCAGTTGGTATCCCGATAAGGTTGGGCTGGTTTCCGGATTGGCGGTGGCCGGATTCGGGTTCGGAGCTACCTTCTGGATCAAAGCGGCCGGGGCCTGGTTTGGCGGCGGGCTTTTACAGAACCTGTCCATTTTCGGTCTGCCGGGAATGGAAAGCACCTTTGTACTGTACGGATTAATTCTGGTGGTAGGCGTAGTACTGGGAGCTTTGGTCATGAAACTACCACCCGATGGCTACATGCCCGAAGGCTGGAATCCTAAAACGGATGCCTTGAATCCCGATTTTGAATCGGTTGATTTTCACGGTCCGGAGATGCTGCACACACCACAATTCAGATTGTTGTTCAGCATGTTTTTACTTTCTGCTTTTGCCGGATTAATGGTAATTTACTGCATCAAACTGTTTGGTATCGATGCGCTCTCCGCCAAAAGTGCGGCGGAGGCTTCCGTTATTGCGGGCACGGCCATGGCCATCTACGCCATTATGAATGGACTGGGACGGATAGGGTATGGGCGATTGTCGGATATACTGGGCAGGAAAAAGACGCTGCGGATCATGCTGCTTTCACAAGGCATTATGATGGCCGGATTTTTCTGGTTGGGACAATCTGCTGCCGGCTTAATGCTGGGAGCGGCGATCATCGGGTTGAATTTCGGAGGTAACTTCGCACTTTTCCCGGCTGCCACGGCGGTATATTTCGGCAAGAAGAATATCGGAGAAAATTACGGTTGGGTGTTCCTCGCTTATGGCTTTGCCGGGATCTTGGGTCCATTGTTGGCAGGAGCGGTAAAAGACATGGCGGGAAATGCAGCCGGCATCGGCTTTTGGCTCATTCCCTTCCTGGCAGCAGCCGGAGCATGTTTGGTAGCGATGATCTTAACGTTCTTTCTTAAAATTCCGAAACATAAACCGGTATAGCGCAAGAATTTTGTTTACCGGTTATACCGCTCTCTGTCTATGATCAATAGCATCCAAACTGTACTCTTTTTTCAACTTTGCTTGGTTGTACTGACTTTCGGTCAGGAGACACGCCTTCCTCCCATTCCATTTTATCAGATCAATTCTCACGAACTGGTGTTGGGCTATACCTATCTGGGAGCTGACCATCAGGAGAAATACCCGGAGCTGCCACTCCGTTTACTGGAATTCGGTTATGCGCGTTCTTGGATGACACACGGAGGTCCGCACGGTCCTTTTGGCTTAATCTTTTCCGCTACTCAATCCTGGGCGATCCATCGCCGGTTCCTGACTTCTACCCGGGTTGGTGTCGGCAGCCGAGCCTGGATGGGCCACATTGGACTCTACCTCGACTATTATACGGATTTTCAATACGGGAACCTGAAACTATCTCCCGAGATCGGATTTGCCAATCACTGGTTCAAGGCGGTGATGGGCTTCAATATTCCTACTTTTTACAATCGTGATTTTGAAGATCTGCGACACGCGGCTTTGCATCTGACACTTGCCGTGAATGTGCCGGTACATCGTAAGCGAGTGGCACCTTGATGCCGGATATGATATTCTTCTTACAGATCAGGGTGCAAAAGATAAAATATCGAGGGTCGGAAATACTCAACGAATGCACCGATACAACATGCCAGGCCAGCAAAGTACTCAATAAGCTGGCAATCACTTTGAATACCAATGAACAATTTGGATATTGAAGGAGCTTCAATGTGGAATAGCTCCAAATTAAGAGCATGCTAAAACCCTTTATACGATGGGAAATAATGAGTTGCAGGACCTGAAAACAGAAATTCAGCTGAAGGCAAAAAACGGGATCGATTTTATTCTGGCAGCGGGAATAGTCTGGATGGGCATCTACATCATCTGGACGTTGGATTATAATGCTTACACCAAGAGCATTTTTACTTTCATTTTCGGTGCTATATTGCTTCCCCTGGCATTTGGATTCTCAAAGATCTTTAAAACTGAATGGAAAATAGAGGGAAACCCATTGCAGTCACTTGGGCTCTGGCTGAATTTCGCTCAATTGATCTACTTCCCATTTCTGATATTCATTTTACTTCGATACCCGGACTATTTCATCATGGCCTACGCGATCATTACCGGCGCTCACCTGTTTCCGTATGCCTGGTTTTACGATGAATTAGGGTATGCGGTTACCGCAGTGTTGATTTCCTTAGGCTCACTGTTCATTGCCTTGTCCATTAATACGGATCAGATGGCTTATATTCCTATCTTCACTTCATTAACTTTGTTGTCTTTTGCGCTGTGGATATTCTTTGGGAATAGAAGATTGCAAAGGAGAATGTCAAACGATCTACAAGTTCGCAAGTAAAATAATGCCAATGAGACAGAAACTAAACATCATCACTCTTGGTGTGGAGGATCTGCAAAGATCACTCGACTTTTATGAAAAAGGGCTGGGCTGGAAAAAATCGGAAGCCAGTCAGGGTGATATTGCCTTTTTTCAATTGGGAGGCATGGTGCTGGCTTTGTATCCAAGAGAGGCATTGGCGGAAGATGTCACCGTTCCCTCCTCCGGTACCGGTTTTTCAGGTATTACGATGGCGTATAATACGAAGTCGGAAAAAGAGGTGGAGGAAGTATTGGCTGAAGTGGAAAAACTGGGCGCTACTATTGTCAAACCCGCTGAAAAGGTATTTTGGGGCGGTTACAGTGGCTACTTCAGCGATCCGGACGGACATCTATTCGAGGTTGCCTATAACCCCTTTGTGGAATTTGACGACCAGGATAATCTGATAATGTAGATCTCATTGAATTACTGCTTCACCCATTATCCGGGAAGGTACACCATCCATAAACGCTCCGGATCTGCTTTATCTCAAACTAATCTTATCAAATATTACTGTAAAAACGACTGATCAGGAGTTGATTTCATAGATATGATCACCCGAGTCGTTTAGACAATCGCCCGAGTCGTATATCCCATTTTGATACCGCTTCGTTTGCCCTCAACTTTGTAGGGAATCATTTACGAAAGAGGTTGTGAAAAAGGAAATACGACATATCATCATCATTTTGCTGGCCCTGGCCTGGGGGAATCTCCCGGCTCAGAACAAAGTCTGGTCCTTACAGGAATGTATCGACTACGCAGTAGCAAACAACCTGGATGTACAGAAAGCTGTACTCGACAAGGCAACGACGCAACTGAACTATCAGCAGTCGAAATACGACCGGCTGCCCAGTTTAAGTGCTAACCTGTCCAACAACCTGGCCAACGGTTCCAGCATCGATCCGATCACCAGCGACTTCGTCAGCAAGAGCATTTATTCCAACAGCATCAATCTGGGATCTTCCGTGACCCTCTACAGCGGGAACCGGGCCAATCTGCAGATCGAAAAGAATGAGATCCTGCTGTCCCAGAACGAGTTGAGCATTGAGGAAGCCAGGAACAATATCAAACTCAGCATCCTGGAGGCCTATGTGCAGGCTCTCTATTACAAGGAGAGCATTGACATCGCCAGGAATACGGAAGCTGCCTCAAATGAGCAACTTAAACAGGCGCAGGGCCAATTTGACAATGGAGCGCTTGCCCGGAAGGATCTGGCCGATATTGAGGCACAACATGCCGCCAATCAGCACAGTATCGTAGTAGCCGCCAATACCTATCAGCAACAATTGCTGCAATTAAAGCAATTGCTGGAACTGGATCCGGAAGTTGATTTCGAGATCGAAATACCGGCAGTAGAGGATGACCTGAACTACGTGATCCCGGATAAATCGAGCATTTACCGGGAGGCGCTCAATACCCTTCCCGATGTGCGGAAATACGATGTGATCAAGGAGAGCAGCCTGAAAGATCTGGAACTGGCCAGAGCGGGCACCTTGCCTACGGTATCCCTATCCTTTGGCCTGGGTACGGGTTACACCTCATCTCGTGATTACAGCTTCGGACAACAGTTGGATCTCAACCTGAGCAACTCGCTGGGGTTGTCGGTCAGTGTGCCGATCTTCAGCAAGTTCACCAACAGGACGAACGAAAGTCTGGTGAAAATAGAACTGGAGCAGAACCAGCTGAACAAGCAGCAGGCCGGCAAGAACCTTTACCAGTCTATTGAGACCGCCTGGCTGAATGCCGTGAATAACCAGAGCGAGCATAGCTCATCCAGGGCCATGCGCGATGCAGCCGAGCTGTCGTACGATCTGGCGCGGAAGAAATACGAATTCGGAGGTTCTACTACCACGGATCTGTTACTGACGCAGACTACTTATATCAATGCCGAACAGGAGTACCTGCAGGTGAAATACATGGGCCTCCTGTACGAACAATTGCTCAACTATTATCAGGGGAAAGCAATC
>JAGQXH010000369.1 GCA_020436695.1 Lewinella sp.
CGGCCAGGAGGCCGATCAATAATGGAGTCAACAACTTTCTCATGTCGAGTTGATTTAGTTTTGTTTTAAAATTTGAAGGCTGAAGATACAAGAAAAATTCAATCCAGGATCTCAATCCTTGTGCGCACCTTGTTGTTACGCACCACTTCCAATTTCCCGGAATCATACTCAATCTTTTTCCCCTTTCGGTGCCGGTTGTAGATATAGAACGTGTTATCGCTCTTTTCAATAGCGAACAATACCTTATTGACCCTTTTCCAAATCTTGTAGATCTCCAGACGCTTTCCATCAGAGACCTCTTTTATCAGGTAGCGACCGACCAAATTAATCTCATTGTCTTTCTTGAAGAAATGCCGGCTGTTTCCCTTCCCATCCGTGTAATAATGGTCCTCTCCATTTGGCAGGATCTCCACATCTAACCTGGGCCGGTTTTCCCTGGGGATATAGGTTAATTGGTCCTGCCCCTCCTCAATGGCATAATTTAGTTTCCGTTTGCCGAAGATCATCAACTTATCTCCCTCTCTGGGCGTGTTATAGCAGTTTTGTTTACCTCGTTTTTCCACACAGTATTGCTCGGGCTCAATAGTGTAAGTGGTACCGCGATCCGTAAGCAGGTTGTTGATCACCCTGACCTTAAAAGTGTTCGGATCGGTGATTCCCGGCAATTGATTGACTTTAAAGCTAAGGTTATAGTTCAGATCAAAAAACAGGCCGTTCCCCAGATCAAATCCCACTGGATGATAGGGGGCATCTTCCTCATCGTACTGCTCCAGAACGGGGTCGTAGCCAGACTCCTTTTGTCGCAGCACGTCAATGCGCAGTGCATAAGGATCATATCCGGGTTCGAGAACGAGTGGTTCTAATTTCTCCATATTGACTCCACTGAGTCGCAATGGTTTGGAAGTTTGGCAGGCAAAGCAAAAGAGCAGTAGGGATAGCAGAGGTAGGAGGCGTTTCATATCGATCAGGTATTTGGTTTAGGATTTACAGCGCAAATATCCCTGAAATTAAATAATTCCGCCTGTATTTATTCTTAATGATGCGTTAAGGTCTGAGACCTTGCATTCCCTGTCAAAAATCAGATTTCCCTCAAAGTCCGTTTCCTTTTTTCATTTAGTTTTGCTTACGGATTAAGTATCTCCACGCCCTTTCCCGTCATTAGGACAAAACCAACAATCTTCAAATCGCAACATCCATGAAAAAAAGACTACGACTGTTACTGGCCATCCTGTGTTTCACCCATGTTGTTTTTGCTCAGGTTAAGATCACCGGTAAGGTGGTGGACAGTCAAAGCGGTCAGCCCTTAAGCTACGCGACTATCCAATTGATGCAGAGCACCGACGACGCACTGATCAGCGGCGGACTGACCGATGACAACGGTCAGTTTACGATTGAAACCGGGGCCGGTGAATACTACCTCGTTCTGGATTTCATGGGATATCAGCAGTTGAAAACCGATGCATTCACTCCCGGTAAAAATTACGATGCCGGGGTGATCCAATTAGCTGCAACGGTCAGCACGCTGGACGAAGTGGTGGTGCAGGCCGAAAAAAGCAGCATGGAGCTGGCGTTGGACAAACGCATCTTCAACGTAGGAAAAGATCTGGGTAATGCCGGAGGTTCAGCCATTGAGATCCTGAACAATATACCATCCGTCACGGTGGATGTAGAGGGCAATGTGCGCCTTCGAGGTAGCAATAATGTGCGGATACTGGTGGATGGAAAACCTTCCGGGCTGGTAAGTTTTAAAGGCGGAGCCGGGCTACAACAGCTCCAGGCCAGTCTGATCGAAAAGGTGGAGATCATCACCAATCCGTCAGCGCGCTACGAAGCCGAGGGCATGTCCGGTATTATTAATATCGTATTGAAAAAGGATCGCAGACAGGGACTCAACGGTTCTTTTGAAACCACGCTGGGTTATCCCCTCAATGTAGGGGCGGCAGCCAATCTGAACTATCGCCACAAGAAGGTAAATTTCTTCATCAATTACGGTTTGAATTACCGAAAAACTCCCAGCTATAATACGATCTATCAGGAAGTATACCGCAACGATACTACCTTTATTTCCGAACAGATCTACGATGGGGTAAAAGACGGTTTCGATAACAATATCCGCGGCGGCCTGGATTTTTTCTTCAACGAGAAGAACATCCTCACTGCTTCTTATCTACTAAGTCGCAGTGATGGCAAACGGCTGACCGACCTGCGATATGACGATTACATCAACAGCGCCAACAACCTGAACAGCTATACCCTGCGCACCCAGGATGAAACGGAAACCGAGCCGATCTCCGAATATGTACTGAGCTATAAAAGCCTGTTTAATCGCAAAGGTCACGAGCTCAACGCGAGCGTTCGCTATATGGATCACTGGGAAAGCTCCGATCAGGTCTACGAGCAGTACAGTTATTTTCCTGATGGTAGCTCCAATTCAGCGGGAGATCTGTACCAGACCTCGCTTAATGATGAAACGGAAGAGCAGTTGTTGCTGCAACTCGATTACGTCCAGCCGTTTGCCGAAGAGGGCAAACTCGAACTAGGTCTGCGTAGCAGTTTCCGGGATATGTCCAACGATTATCTGGTGCAGGAAAGAAACGACATGGGAGTTATGGAAACGCTACCGGGACTGGACAACAACTTCCTCTATCAGGAGAACATCCACGGGATTTACGGTATCATCGGCAATAAACAGAACAAGTTCTCTTATCAGGTAGGACTACGGGTAGAGTGGACGGATATTGAAACGATACTGGAAAAAACGCAGGAATCGAATCCACGCAAATATTCCAACCTTTTCCCCAGTGCACACCTGACCTATGATCTGCCGAAAGGACATGCACTGCAGTTGAGCTACAGCCGACGCGTGCAACGCCCGACTTACAACGATCTGAGCCCTTTTGTCACTTTTTCCGACAACCGGAATTACTTCAGCGGTAATCCCGATCTAAACCCGGAATTCAGTGATGTATTTGAACTGGGACATGTCAAGTATTTCGAAAAAGGTTCCATTTCCTCTGCTATCTATTACCGGCACACCAATGATAAGATCATTCGTATCCGCCGGGTAGATGATCAGGGATTTTCCAATACCATCCCGGAGAATCTGGCAGTAGAAGATGCTTACGGAGCGGAATTTACTTCCGGTTATACCCCGGTTAAATGGTGGAAAGTGGATTTCAGCTTCAACTTCTTCCGATCCATCATCGACGGCTCGAATGTAGATCAGGATTTTGCAAGTGATACCTACAGCTGGTTTGCCCGCCAGACCAGTCGTTTTACCCTCAATCCCAAGACTGATCTGCAATTCCGGGCCAATTACGAAGCACCCATGCAAACCCCGCAAGGCAGTCGTAAGTCACTCTACTTTTTCGACCTGGCCATCAACAAGGATATTTTCAAGGATAAGGGAACCATTACGCTCAATATTTCAGACATTTTCAATACCCGGAAGTATCGCAGTATTTCCGAAGGGGATAATTTTTATTCCTTCGTGAATGCGCAGCGGATCCGCCGGCAGATCAATCTGAATTTGAGTTATCGGTTGAATCAGTAGGCGATAGACGGGGCCAAAGGAGGCGATCTGTACTATGGGACTAATGGACGTTGGGACTAATGGACGTTGGGACGTTGGGATATTGGGATTCATCCAAATATCTCAACGTCCATTTGTCCCCTAATAAGGAAGCGATCATCCCATTGCACGGATCTCCTCCACTTCCGCAACCCGTTTCGGGATCGGAGCACCCAATACCCGGCAGCCATCCTCGGTAACCACCACATTGTCTTCGATACGTACTCCGCTGAAATCCAGGTATTGCTGCACCTTATCGTAATTGATGAAGTCCCTATATTTTCCGGAGGCCTGCCATTGGGCGATCAGTTCGGGAATAAAATAAAGTCCCGGTTCCACGGTGAGGACAAAGCCCGGTTCCAATTCCCGGCCCAGTCGCAATGAACGCAGGCCAAACTGCTCACTACGCTTGATGCTATCGGTATATCCGACGTAGTCCTCTCCCAGATCCTCCATATCGTGGACATCCAGGCCCATCATATGACCCAGCCCATGCGGAAAAAAGAGGGCATGGGCACCTTCGGCCACCGCGGCTTCCATATCGCCCTTCATCAGGCCCAGATCGCGTAGCCCATCGGCCATAATGCGCGCGGCCAAAAGATGGATATCGCGATAGGGCACCCCCGGTTTGATGGCTTCGATAGCAGCCATTTCGGCCTGTAGCACCAGTTGATAAATATGTTTTTGCTTTTCTGTAAATTTCTTGTCTACCGGAAAAGTCCGGGTGATGTCGCCGGCATAATGCATGGCCGTTTCGGCACCGAAATCGCCCAGTACCATTTGGCCTTTTTCCAGTGTATTCCCATGGTAATGATTGTGCAGGGTCTGGCCGTTGACGGTCAGAATAACCGGATAGGATGTATCACCGCCCGCTCCGATAGCGATCCCTTCTACAATACCAGCCAGTTCAGCCTCCTTGATACCGGGACGAGCAGAACGCATGGCTGCAATGTGCATCTGGCCGGTGATATTTACGGCCTTTTCGATCTCAAACAGCTCTTCTTCGGTTTTGATACTCGCCTGACTAACAATCTGTCGGATCAACGGAACGGATGCTCCTGCTACAATTTCCCGGGGTGCCATTCCCAGCCATTGTGCCAGCTTCAGCTGATTTTCAGCGCGGTAGGGTGGCAGGTAATGTACAGCTCGGCCGCTTTTCTTCGCCTGAGCAAGCACCTGCGAAAGTTGATCATATGCCGCCGTATGCTCGATGCCGACCCGGTCAGCCATTGTCCGAATGGAAGCGTGCGGCCCCATCCATACAATATCATCAATAGAAAGATCATCTCCGTAAAGGGTGGTCGTTCCGGTTTCCGTATCCACGATAGCAGCCAGATGCGGCCGGTCCCAACCCGCATAATAGAGAAAGTTGCTGTCCTGACGAAAGCGGTAGGTATTATCGAGATAATTTTTACTGCTTTCTTCGTTGCCGAGGAGGAGGATCAGCCCGTGGTCGAGGCCCTGCAACAGCGTTTTCCGGCGATGCAGGTAGGTATCTTTTCCAAACATGATCTTGTATTGAGATGTCGTGGTAAGTTACAGAATTATCATAGACTGGGCTACCGGGAAACCATTTAACTCTCCAGTCTTTTCAGCTCATCCCGGATCTTGGCCGCCGTTTCGTAATCTTCCTTTTCCAGGGCTTTATCCAGCATGGTGCGCAGTTCTTCCACGCTTTTGCCTTTGACCTGGGAGCTTTGACTAATAGGCTTTTCCACTTCATTAGCCGGCTCATTCTCCACGATCACACCCGCTTCATCCAGAATAAAATCATAAGCATAGATCGGGCAACCGAACCGAACCGCCAGGGCAATGGCGTCAGAAGTACGTGAATCGATCTCCAGTTGGGTGCCATCCCATTTGCGACATACCAGCGTGGCGTAAAAGATGTTATTGCGGAGATCAGAAATGATCACCTCATCGAGATTGACCTCCAACTGATCCAGTACATTCTTGAAAAGGTCATGAGAAAGCGGGCGACTGGGGCGAATACTTTCAATAGCTATTGCTATAGCCTGCGCTTCAAATCCGCCGATCACTACCGGTAACCGACGATCTCCACTATTTTCTTTTAAAATGACTATAAAATTATTCGATTGCGGTTCACTGTTAGCTAAAGCCGCAATACTCATTTCGATCTTCTGCATGTAGAACCTTTGCCGTTGTCAATGTCGAATCCTGGCCGCAATATCGACATATTTTTGTTCAATCGGTAATATTAGCCGGAAAGAGGACTGATTATTGCAGATTGCCATATATTGGGGATTCATCACCGTAACCTCCTGTTCTATGAAAAAAGCACTTTTACATCTCACAAGCTTGTTCCTGACGGTCTGTCTCTCTGCTCAAAGCGATACTCCTCTGTTGCGATTCCCGGCGCTCAGCCCGGACGGCAGTCAGCTCACTTTTTCCTATCAGGGTGATATCTGGACCGTTGCCCGCAGTGGCGGACCGGCACGAAGACTCACCATCCACGAAAGTTACGAAAGCCATTCGCGCTGGAGTCCAGATGGTCAACAGATCGTATTTCAAAGCAATCGCTATGGAAATGACGATGTTTTTCTAATGGGAGCAGATGGTAGCCGTCCCCAAAGATTAACTTTTTATTCGGGTGGAGATAGCTCACCCACGTGGTTGGGGCAAGATCGTCTGTTGTTCAATTCCCGGAGGTTCTTTGCCGCCGTAGAGCGGATCGGTGAGATCTATTCCATCCCGGCCGGCGGCGGAACTCCGCAGCGGGTGCTGGATGCCCTGGGCGACAATCCGGCGGCCTCTCCCGATGGACGTTATATAGCTTTCGAACGGGGTTCCTGCCGGGTAGTCCGCGAAGCATACCGCGGCCCGGCCAACCGCGACATCTGGGTGTACGATACCCAATCCGGCAATTATACCCAGATCTCTACCGATGAAGGTCAGGACATTTATGCAGACTGGGGGCCCGACAACCGTCTCTATTTCCTAAGTGCCCGCAACGGTCGCTACAATCTTTACCGTACGCAGCTGGATACTCCTTCCCCGGAAGCACTAACCAGTTTTGAGGATGAAGGTATCCGCTATTTTGATGTGAGTGCCGATGGCCGCCATATCGTTATTGAGCGGGGTACTTCCATTTACTATCTGCCTGCTAGCGGAGGAAGCCCTACCCCAATAAATATTCAGCTAACGGGCGACTGGCATTTCGATCCGGAAGAAAATAAAACTTTTTCCGACGATGCCGATGAGTTTGCACTCAGTCCGAATGGTAAATACATTGCTTTTAGTCTGCGGGGAGAGCTCTTTGTCTATCCGGAAAACAAAGACCTGAAACGGGCCAACCGGATCACTGCCACTGCCACCCGCGAACAGGATGTGGCCTGGGTAAATGACTCTACCCTGATCTTCATTTCTGACCGCAACGGCAACCGGGACCTTTTTCTGGCCCGGGCAGCCGCAAAAGATACCGCAGATGTTTACCGGGCCTTTAGGTTTACGCTCCGGGAGCTCACCCAAAGTGCTGAAGAAGAAGGGCATTTCGTACTTTCTCCAGATCGCAAAAAGGTCGCATTTGTCCGGGGACGCGGCCAACTGCTGGTAGCAGATATCAACCCGGCATCAGGTCTGAGCAATCAACGGACTTTACTGGACGGCTGGGATACACCCGGCGGATTAAGCTGGAGTCCGGACAGTAAATGGCTGGCTTATTCCATGGATGATCTCAACTTTAATTCCGAGATCTATATTCACCCTGTTGATCAATCACGTGATCCCGTAAATGTAAGCCTGCATCCCCGGCGCGATTTCAGTCCGGTATGGAGTGAAGACGGTAGTAAACTGGCCTTTCTGTCCGATCGCAATAACGGCAATTCCGATGTCTGGTTTGTCTGGTTGAAGGCCTCCGATTGGGAGAAAACCCAAAGAGATTGGGAGGAAGATGAACTGACAATCGAAGACACTTCTGACAAGAAAACCAATGAAGATCAGGCGGCGCCCAAATCTATCAGAATAGATTTTGAAGACATTCACGAGCGGCTCGTACAGGTAAGTGCACTGCCGGGGAATGAGCACAACCTGGTGCTTAGTCCGGACGGAGAGACTTTTTACTATTCCACCAACGGCAGCGGCCGGCAGGGCCAATCCGGTGACCAGGCCTTCATGAGCGTAAAATGGGACGGCACTGACAGTAAGACGATCTATGAGGATAGATCCCTTTCCAGTCTTGCCTGGGATAAAAAAGGCAAGAACCTCTACTTTCTGGAAAGAGGACGCATTAACAAGCTCACTCCGGAAAATAAAAAAACGGAAAGCCTCGCCTTTCAGGCCCGTATGAAGATCGACCACGTCGCCGAAAGAAAAGAGGTTTTCGAAGATGCCTGGCGGGCGCTACGCGATGGTTTTTACGATCCGAATTTTCACGGACAAGACTGGAATGCCTTACGGACCAAGTACGAGCCCCGGGCACTTGCTGCTTCCACAGCGCAAGATTTCCGGGATATGTTTAACGAAATGCTGGGGCAACTCAATGCCAGTCATATGGGCTTATATGGTTCAAATCCGGAAGAAACCCAGAAAGAAGTCTCCGGCCTGCTGGGAGTAGAGACCGTTCCGGTAGAAAATGGAGTGGAGATACGAATGGTCATCCCGGATAGTCCGGCCGACCGTGCCTCCAGCCGCCTCCAGGTAGGAGAAATCATCACCGCCGTAAATGATGTACCGGTACGTAATGGAGAAAACTATTACGCCCTGCTCAACGGCACCGCCAACGAACGCACGCTACTCAATGTTCGTAGCGCCAAAGGCAATG
>JAGQXH010000036.1 GCA_020436695.1 Lewinella sp.
CTAAGGAAATAAAGGATATTCTTACCCAAGAATTCCAAGACCCATCGGAAGATTTTATAAAGTATTTTGCGTCCAAAGTCTATTCCGGTCGAATTACCAGCAAGGTTTTAGAACAGTTTAAAGGATTGGTACTAAACTCTACTAAAAACCTTCTTAGCGAAATGATTAGCGGTCGTTTAGAAAAGGCTTTAGAAAGCGAAAAAAATTCAAACCAGGTTCCTGAGATTCAAGAACAAGTAAATGAACATGATATTGAGGATAAACCGGATATTGAAACAACTGAAGAAGAAATTCAAGGCTTCCGAATAGTACAGGCAATTTTAATGAAGCAGATTGATATAAGCAGGGTTACCTACCGGGATACCAAAACCTATTTCAATGTACTTTTAGATGATAACAATCGGAAGCCGATTTGCCGACTTTGGTTCAACCGCTCCCAAAAATATCTTGGCCTTTTTGATGAAAATAAAAGTGAAGAGCGGATTCCTATTGAAAAGCTGGAAGACATTTTTTCTTACAGCGAAAAGATTATTTCAGCAGTTTTTCACTACGTAGATGGTGGAACAGAAGCAGCTGCCTGATTAGCACTTATTTCACCATAGATGACCTTTTGGGCTAATTCGGGGTTGTCTCGCTTTAGACGGGAGATAATGTAGTCGGAATCAGCGCTATTGGACTTTGTATTACAAAGTCCTGTTTCGTATTGATTTGCCCCATGTTCATTCAACACCCCAAGTTTACTATCCCTCAACATGGGTAAACGTTCGGGTAATTCAGCACGAACCCAAATTTGTAGCTTACCTATGGTTGTGCCTAAACCACGTGGCGGAGGGGTGCCGAGTGCTTCGGGATTTATTGCTATTTTCAATTTAAAATGAATAATCAACACGATCCTCTAGGCATTTATCAGTTAACTGAAGAGCTTAGGAAGCTAAGAGAAGTAATTGTGCCCTTACTAAATATCCAGAAATCTCCTATTTTTTTAATGCCGGAAGAAAAAGTCAAGGAGTGCCTAAATGTATCCGCGTCAACGCTGCGAGGTTGGCGGCGATCAGGGAAGATCATTCATTACTATGTCAAGGTCGGGAACAAATTTTTTTATGACGTAGACAAGTTGCGGAAGGAAATGTGGGAAAATGGAGAACAGTGAAGTTTCTATTTACCTCCGCCGCGAAAACTTCCGGCGCATTTCTTCGGTGAGTTCTTCTATCGCTTCAATAGATGGGCTAAGTTGAGCAAGCTTCAGATAGTGCTCAGTAAATACCACACGGTTTCGGGTATCGTGGATATAGGGTACTTGGCCCTTTGTTATTCTGGATTCTAAAGCACTCTTAGAAATGCCTAAATACTCCGCTGCTTCATCTTTGTACATTACCCGACCTATGCCGTCGCCGGATGATTCGTATAGGCGTAAGACTAAGGTTGTAAGCTGTTCAATCTTCAGCTCTAGTCGTTCGAGTATACCTAGTTCATTCATTAGATCAATTTTTTGTTCGCCCTGGCCGGTTGCCATGAAAGCGAGTGTTTCCCAATAGTTGAACATAAGTTTTTCTTTCAAAACTACTGCTGACATCTCACTTGTCAAGGACAGTTTAACACTGAATCTTACCCGGAGATTTAAACCAATTGCCTCACAATTCCGGGTGATTCACGGAAATAGTATACTTAAATCTTTCTAGTAATCGGATAATAGCAAGTGTACCAAGTTCGCCCCGGTTGAACTTATTCCGGGATGCGCGGAGCTTTGCGCCCTCTCTATCGTACTCCTGGGAAAGTCGGTCGAATTGTTCATTGTCGTGGAAAAGATGCTGTGCGGCCTCTTGAATGGTCATGTAAACGATTTTCAACAACTGCCGCAAATAGTAGGCCAAAGTTTTTGTATTTTGGACTCGCAATTGAATTCGGAAAATCATTTAGATCTATCTGTCTTTTTGTTCTCTAAAACATCCGAAGATGAAAAAACTAATCCTTTCAGCTTTAATCGGAATCCTGGTTTTGTCCTGTGAAACAAGTGCCGATTCTGTTGATTCTACAACAGCAAAAGTTAATCAAGATAGTCTCGCAAAAATACAAGCAACGCAAGATAGCGTCCAACAGGTTGAACTAACGGAAAAGATAAAAGCAGACTATCAAAAATCTATAGCCCTCCGAAAAAAATACATTGGGTTTAAATATTTGTATCCTGAATCAGCAGACTTTATTAAGGAGAATGGTTCACCTGTAACGCTTGACGGAACTGACAATAACAAGTGGATCGCCTATTTCCCCAAGGGTGACTTTACTGTGGTCTCAAACAAAAAAACGGATCAATTTGAAAACATCTATCCGGGTAGATTTCCTGATCTCAAATCCGATATAACAGGTCCACTATCTCAACTAATCGGGAAGAAAATGGAATACGATAAATATGTAGAAATAGTAAGTTCCATAAGATATGGCTCCCCAGAGCAGCTAAATACCGGGATCTGCATCAACAAGGACTGTACGGAATTTTATCCAAAAGGGAATTTCACCACTGTTGCTTTTATGGAATTTAACGACAATGGCAATTTTGTAACGCTGAAGAAAATTTCAATGGGGAAAATACCTGATCTGAATGATTTATGAAAGTTATCCAACAATCAATTCAGCCTCCAAAACTCCCTTACAAGCGCCGCATTCCTCGAAATGCTTTTCCGCTTCGGCTTGTTCCTGTTCATCTAAAAGCCCGTCCATATAGCGCCTAATGAGTTCCAGGGAAAGACAATCAAAAAACCACATATTTTTTCTATACAAGATACGACTTTTCAATAATAGATGTAGGTACATTTATTTTCGCTACCCTACCGGCCTTTTCCCGCGTATACGCGATATGACGTTAGAAAAATCTTGCTCCAAATGAAAAGGGGCTGCCTCTGGTAACGACAACCCCAATGAATGCAAGTAAACTTGATTATGTCAGTCAAGTACAGCAAGCTTCTTTTCTAGCATTTCGATTTCTTTTAGTAACTCCAAATAGCCCATTTCTTTCAATCCCTGCCGGTATTGCATCAATTGCCGGTATGCTTCCGGGTCCGCTGCTACCCTTTCTTCCAATTCCTTTTCTTCCTGGTCGATCCTTTGCAAATCGACCTCTATATCGGCAATTAGTTGCCTCAGCTGCGGTTCTGGCAACTTACGCAAATCACCAATTCGTTTTTCTTCTAATAGTTCAGAAAGTGCGTACTTGGGAAGATCACCGCTAATAAGTCCGGCTAATAGTCTCCTTTTGTCCATCAATGAAATTGTTTAGGATAAAATCAATCTTTGCCCGCTCGCCCTGGTCTACCATTTCCGTAAAAGCCTGCCGGAACTTATTACGCCAATTAGCTAAACTTCCGGTTGCCGGTTCTCCAAAGGTCCGGTTGTACCAGTCAATGACAGCACCCGGCCAAAGCCAGGTATTACCGCCGTCCAGGTGTTCCAGTTCGGGAAAATGGCCGTAGTCCAGAAATAGAAAAATTCGGCGTTCTATGGCATTGAGGCAAAGTAAAGGATTTGCCCCGCTAAGTACCTGGGCCTCGCTGATCGCGTCCGGATCGCCGCTCAATACACGCCTTAATAGTTGCCGCTTGTCCATCAATCAATGTTTAAAGTTACATAGTGCTTACCCTCCGGCCATTCCCTATTGGCTAGGTGTATAAAATCCCTACCGGCAACCGTCCACGCAATGCTTCTTTCTTTCAGTCCTTCAAGCTCCTGTAAGGTCATTTGCAAGTTTTCCCGGTGCTGGCCGTCCTGCTCAATATCGACTAAGTACACCCCGGCCCGGTTTGTTTCCTTCGCACGAAAGGAACGGCCTGAAAGCATTGTTTTTAAATCCTTAGCAGATACCCTGCCGGTTAATAGATCGTCAAGAAGTGCGCGTTTATTCGTCCTCATCGGTCAGCCTGTTTAGTGCTTTGTCTAGTAGCTCGTCAACTTCTGAATCTGAAAGCCGGGAAACATCAATTTCCGTTTTTACGTCGCGCATTTTGGGTACTACAAACTCAGATAGCTTTAAGATAGCTTGCAGATAGTCTTTGCCGGTAAGCTTTTGCAATTCCTTTTCAATCTTACTTTGTTGGCCGGTAAGCAATGAAGTATAAAAGCTTTTCATTTCCGCCGTGCTGCCGTTTGGTATACCCTTCCGGCTGGACCTTTTACCTGCTTCACTTGCGCTTTTCTTATTAAATGGCATAACGTTACTTTCGTTTCTTTAACATAAAGTTTGGGGCCGGTCCCAATTTGAGACTAGCCCCGCACTCAATGCTATCTTAAATATCTTCGCCGTTCAAAATCTTTTCTCGTGCCTCCTGAACGATCTGTTCTTTTGTCTTAACCTCATTCTCTTTTCGTGCTGAAAACGTCCGCATAGCTGGCAGTTCTGCCGGTTGCTGCTTTCCACCTGGGCACTCTGCGCAACGTTCAATTTTTACGTCCGGGTCAGTTTGAATCCTACGAAAGTTGGACGCGGTACCATGTAGCCGCTTCCTCTTTGCGTCATGGTACGCACTTACTTTTTCAGCAAGTATTGGGGCCAAATACTGGAATGGAAGTACGAAAATTTCCAGCACGCGGAAGTAATCATTCATTTTTTCAGATTCCAGTGTATCGGGTTCAATCTGTTCCAGTTTCGCCCAAAGTTTATGGGCCGCTTTTCCCCAATCTCGCTGTATTTCCAGTTGTGGAAGGTCAACAACATCTATACCTATTTGGGTCATTGCTTTAAGTTCCGGAAATAGTTTCCCGTATAGGTCAAGCATTAGTTTGTAGTCTTTTGTCAATCCAATACGGTGAAAATATCCCGAAAAATCTAAAAGCCCGTTAAGTACGTCAGTTGACAAGTTTTCTTTGCTCGCTCGCATGATGTTTAATTTTGATAAATATTCGTGGTTACTTTTTTAATGATCGCTTTTGTTTCCCGCTTTTCCTGCCTTTTCCTGAACTCTTGCCGGTGCCGCTGGCTTTCTCCCGTCAAGGTGTTAACCGTTGCTGTTAGAGCTTGTATTTGCGTTTGCATCGCGTCTATGCGTTCATCAAATTCCTGCTTAAGCTCCTTTGCAATCTCCATTTGCATAAACCGCCGCTGTTGTTCTTTTTCAAATACGGCCTTTCTTGCAAAGGCAAGGTTCCACAAGGCGCTAAACAGTCCCCCGCCACCTTGATCGTTGCTTAATTTTTTTCTGATTCCCATATTAAATTATTCTACCCTGTACTAGCAATGGGGTCAGGCTGCCTACCTTATGATCCCGAATTGCCGTTGGTTGTATTAATAAAGTCGATTGTTCGCCCTTTACTAAAAGGGGTTGCCTGAAATTGATTTTTCGATAGGTGTCGTCGCCGCCGTCGATGATCAGATCATAGGTTATAGCGGCTCGACAGGCTTGTAGCTCGGCTTTGTAGTGCATTTCATAGAGTCCCCTCGCATAGCTGGAGAAAGTCAGCGGAACAGGATCAACGGAAAGTTCAACACCTGGGATCATTGCCAGATAAGGCACCGTTGTTCTGATATTGCCCTTGAAAGACCACGTTTCGTTTTGGTCGATCTCACCATAGAATACCGCAACCCTGGGTGACAAATCGGTAGAAATCTCGTTTTCTTCATTATCCCACAATGCCGGTATGAATATACCACCTGTACCGCCTACGTCCGCTGCTGTTTCCTGAATTTCTCCAGTTGCTTCAAATAATGGGTTTTCTATTGTGGTTGTATCGTTTTTGCCTGTTCCCAGGTCAACGGTCCGATTAAATTGTTCCGGATTTTGTAGGTAAGAGTCGCTGGAATCTTTGAAAGCGAATTTCAAAAAGCGGTTGCGTTCGTTCTCATCATTTTTCCAGCCTGTTTTTGTGTGGACTGTCTTTGAGACAAAATCTAGCTGGTCGGTAGGCTTATAGAAGCCTTCGATTAAGGTTTCATCGTCTTGTAAGAGGTAATCGTGAGGCGTATAGAGTATTACCTTTTTGGCTGCAATATCCGTGTATAGCTTGCCATTGCAAATATGAAGCATGGCTTCAAGTAGGCTCTTGCAACTTACATCAGCAGGTAGAATATTATTCAAGGGTATATTATCCCCCTCGTAAAATACTGACGCGTCAGGCTCATAAAATACCGACGCGGACAACACAGTGTAGTTTTGTCCAAATTGCGTATTTCGTCCGGCCTTACGATAATTAGTATCAATGCTGTACTTGTCGCCCGCTTGGGCCTCATAATCGGTCCACTGAATGGAAAAATTTCTAATCTGCGTTTGATCTGCGCTTGCAACAAATCTTTCCCGAAATACTAGGTAATCGTATGTTCCACCAGCACGACGCCGCCTAACATTAAGTTCAAAAAAGTATGCCGGTTCCCCCGGTGGGGATGGTGGCAACTCCACTATCATATTCTCGACACGCACCCGCAAGCTGATTGCTCTGCCTATATCTGGCACTGCATATTCGTACTGATTTGAATTGAAAATACTAAACGGGTCGTAGGTTGCGGTGAGGTCAAGGACATTAATGAACCGGCCGCCAGAAAAAGACTGCTCTTCTGTTGTCTCTGCTGAAACAAAGCGAAGCGACCTTTTGCCTTCATAAAAAAATTCTTCTTTAGAACTTAGGAAGACATATATGTGGCGTCCATCCCCTTCAAAAAAATGCGGTGAATCAAATGACCAATTCACCGCATTGCAGGCGGCTCTCATAAGCAAACCTAAATTAAACCATATGCGCAGGTCTTGAAGTTTTACATCCCCTGGCGTACCGAAAGCCCCATAATCGCAAAGTCCGGGCAAAGCTAGTGTTTGCCGATCTCCTGCCCATGTAGCCAAAACATTAGCCTCTGTAAATTCATAAGTACCCAATCCGGTAAGGTCTGCTAATACAGTCGCTTCAAGATCATCAAGGTAGGACTGTGCAAATACCTCAAAGTCATATACTTTTTCGCTTTCCTCAAATCCCTTGACTATTGCCCCGTCTACTGATACCCGTTCGCCGTCTTGAATGGCTTCTATTCTTATGATCTCCGTTGATCGCTGCAAGGCGTCGGGGTTGTACTTTTCCAATAAAGCCCGGTTCTTTTGCGTGGCTGGAAGATCACCCGATAAACTTGCTTCCTGGCTGATCTGCTGGTATTCCGCGAAGTTATCCAGCGCCTTTGTCAACCGTGCTTCAAAATCCCCCAAATCGAAAAACACACGGCCCAGGTTGTCACCCCAATTGGCGCGTTCAAAGTCCGAAGCATTCAAGTATTGAATGGTAAGCATTTACTATTTACTATGCACAATTAAAAAGAAAAAGGCAGTCCCGTATTTGGCAGGACTGCCGACTCGAAAAATAAACTGTGTATCTTAAATCTAATGGATTTCTTAATCTGAAAGGTAGTTTTCACACAATTTATTTGCCGGGTCGAGAACGCCGACAAGATACAAAACTCCATTCAAATATTCAATAAAAAATTACATAACTTACTGATTAGTAAATATTTGGTAAATATATTTACCATAAACTTATTCCTCTTCCAAGTACTCGTCCCTTTGGTTCTTTTCAAGAAGATCATCAGCCATTTTAAAAATCTCCTCACACCATTCTTCATATATGAAATTCATACGACGACTTGGAGGAGGCATTATCCTTGCCAATTTCAACACCATGAATAGCCTTTTGCTAATTCCAGGTATCGGATCATAACTAATCTTCTTAGGAAACCCGAAAAAGTGAACATAATCAGATATTTCGTCCAACCACTCAATATTTTCTAAAGGTATTCTCTCGTCTGACCCAATGTCTGTGAAAAAGATTCCATGTTCGTGGGATCTTCCATCGTAGTAATGCTTTGATACTGTGACTTTATTATCAACCCTCCGGAAAACAACGCCTTTAATGTCGAAGAAAGAAGGCATCATGACGGCTGCATTAACCCACTTCATAATTGAAACTTTTTAGCCCGAAATCTTTTAAAGGTATTAAATCAGAGGCATATTTTTCCTTTCTTCCATCCATTCGGTTAACTCTTGGCACGATTTGCCCATTTCCCATAAGTTGAGTGCAACCGTCGAAAATGTCAATTGACTATTCCGGCCAAGTACACAAGGGATACCTTCGTCAGTCAACCGCTTAGACGCTAAGGTGCGGATTCGTGACTTTGACAAAGATGTGATTTTTGCCGCTTCGGCTAAATCAACGATCCTTCCAATATCATCACCAGTATGGAGCCTACCTTCCATCTTAGCAAGTTCAATTCTTATAGTATAGGAAATGATTTCCTTTAGTTCGTCGACTGAGATAGTTACTATTTGAATCGACATATTCTTTAGTTTTCTTACAAAATAATAAAGCCCCACCAATATGATGAGGCTCTAATTTTTCTTGATCAATTTTGATTCATTCATCGATCTGCCTTTTCAAAATTTGAGATAATTTTTCTCTCACCTTTATCACGACTGAAAAGAGTATCATACTTACAAATTGCAACCCAATTTGGCGATAGATTTCGAACTTTGATTTCCCAAGTCTTTGAAGAATACTTTTTAGTTCAATAAGGTCACCAAACCATTCTTCTCGATATTTTTTAGGTACTATCAATTTAGAAAAGGAAAAAAAGGTTTGGTTATCAATCCTATTGCTTCTTGTCTGGTTAATTCTTCGAAATAACGAAGTCTGAGCATTTGGCCAACCTTTTCGCATACTTGCATGTACGCTATCACATAGACATCTTGCAGACGAAACAGTGCTGCAACAATCTTTGAAATAAGATTATCAATAACCAAAAAAGAAGCTAATACTAAAAGGACATAAAAAAGAAATTCAATCCCAGTATTCATATTCAATTATTTATTTCTTTTTTCGTTTCAGCTTTAACAAACCACTCCTTCAACTTAAAAAATGAAGCATGCCAAACAACGCTTGCCACCTGCGCGAACATTAAGCATCTGACCCACCACTTTGGATGCCCCTCCTTGTCCAAGATTGCCTCCATTTCAAGTAAATCTCCAATGAATTCTTCCCGATAGGCTTTCGGTAACAAAAACCTTAGTGAAGCAATTTTATTTGGCTTCAACTTTGTTACAATTTTTGGTGGGGATTGCTTTTTTATATCCTCACCAAATAATCCAGATACTACCGTTTTTATTTCTTTTCCTTCTAGGGATTGAAGCCTATCTTTATGTTCCAATAAATAATTTGTTTTTGTTATTTTGTAGAAACGCTCCAAAGCTTCGCTTATCTTTTTCAATTCAGGCAAATTATGAGATTCCATAGGAGTAATTTTTGGCCATTAGCTAAATTGTATTCCCCACATCAAACCAAAAGCCCTTTGGTTTTCCTCAACTGCATTCTGACCCTTAGCGGTAATCTTGTAGTATTTGCGGCGGTTCCCGCCTCTTTCGTCTACCTCGTCTCCCCAATAGCTTTTTACAAAGCCATTGTTTTCCAATTTCTTCAATACGTTGTATAAACTACCCAAGAGAAGGGTTGTCCCGGTTTCGCTTACCTCTTGTACTATCTCTAATCCATATTTATCACCGGAAACAAGAACAGATAGTACCTTCAGGTCATTAATTGTAAAATTCATAGTCGACACGCTAAATGGTTAAGTCTTTAATCCAAAGATATAATTAATTTAAAGAATTGTCAAGAGGTGAAGAAAAATAAAAAAGCCCCACCCTGACGAGTGAGGCACAATCCCATGATAATAAAGATTATCTTCTTATTGAATTAATGAATCTTTTAACTCTAAGATCCTGCTGACGTAGCAACTGCTCGCCCCGGTGCCGCATTTCTCGCGTTACCCTGCCTTCAGCATCTGCACGGAGGTACTCACGCCAAAATGATGAACAAGATTCGTTCTTGTCGAAAATGCGGTCTATTTGATGTGTCGGTGTCATTTAGTATAGTTTTAAAAGCCCTCACCCCTAAAAATAAGTGAGTACCGATCCCATGATAATAAATGTCTATTTCTTGCCGTGGTATTTTCCGGGGTTGAACTTCTGGCCACCGTGCCGATTAGTATGGTATTGATCCTTGCATTTTGTACTACAAAACTTCTGATTGTGCGCCCGTGGCTTGTAGTCGTCACCGCAGTTTTTGCACTGCCGTATTGACGTGTCAACTTCTTTGTAAACGATCCTTTCTTTGCCGTGGTTTTTATCATCAATAACGGGCCCGTTATTAACAGCACTCGCGTCACCCTTCATTTTTGCCGTGGTTTTGTTAGCGGAGAACGGCACATTGAAGCCAATAGGACGGGTTTTTATTGCCGTGTTTTTTGCCGTGGTACGCCGCCGCTTTTGCCGTGGTTTCTTCTTAGGTTGTGCCGTGGTGGAAGTTGGGCCGGTTGCCGTGGTTAGTTCGTCCTCTTCTGGTTCCTCCGGTTGCTCGAATTTCCCTACTTCATTGTTTGCCGTGGTCCAGTCGTACAGAATGCCTGGGCGCTCCGGTGATGGCATACCCTTTGCTCTTATATCCTCATATCCATTACGCGCACCCCGCAGGATAGACCGGCCCATCTTAGTGGGAATGTACATCAACACCTCACTGATAGGGTTGCCTCCAAAGTCAAATTCAGACCAAACCGGCACCGGCTTAATTTCATTTCTTGCCCGTAAGATTTCCCGTACTATGGCTAAAGCTAACAGGATGTAAACGGCCATTCCCGCAATGCCTGACAACTGTTTGACTAGTGTTTCAGTTACTTCTGATAATTCGCTGTTTTTCTTTTCAGTTCCGGCAATGATAATTGCCTTTGAGCTATCTGCCACCATCGCCGCGCGGTCCTCCTGATCTGTTCGCCGTTGCCTTAATTCATCTAATGCGTTTTGCCGTGCTGTCATTAGGTCGGCCTCCGCTTTGGTTCGCTCTGCTTCAATTGGTTCAAGCTTGCGTTGTTGCCGGTTGATCTGCTTATCTATCCATTGCGTGTTTTCATCGGTACGCACTTTATTGTAGTAGTCAACCTGTCGAAGATAAGGTGCTTTTGGGCCTCAAATGCTCGGTTGGAAGATTCTATCTTCTTATCATATTCAGCCGCCAAACGATCATATTGCTTATCGAAGTCGGTGCCGATCCCGGCAACAACGTTTTGCAAAGTGCTGTCGAATTGAATAACGTCAGGTGTTTCTTCATCCGGCGTTATTGATCTCGCTAAAGCAGTGGCGCTCACCTGCGACATTTGATAAGAATAACGAGTAAGGTAAAAAGAAGTAGCAAGGCAGACGGCTATTAATACAATGCTACGAGCATCACTGTAAAACCCCAAAAGGATAGACCGCGCCACAAAAGCAATACAAACAACGTTCAGCGCATCCGGGGCTAGGGAGAAAACCAGATACCCGACTGCATAGGATGGATATGCAACCCACCACGGTAAACCAGTGAGATAACCTGCAATGTGTGTCTTAACGCCAAGAAATACAGTTATGGAGGAAAGAATAATAAATGCCAATATGCCTATACCTACAGCTTTTATCAAGGGGCTGTCATGGCCTAAGTACTTACTTTCCTTATTAGGCAATGTTAATCTTAATTTCATTAGATTTGCGATGTTAACGGTAGTTAGCAATTCCCGTTCCGGTAGAGCTTGGCGGTTCGCCGGTTCGGGTTTTCAGCTCTTAGGCATTCCCGCCTTCTTCATCATTCGGTAACTGTTCAATCTCTTTCATTCGTACAAGTAGGTTTCGGGCCTCAACTCCTAAAACCGATCCAATTTTAAAAAGCATCTGGATCGTTGGTTGTTGGTTGTTGTGTACCCATCTGGAAACAGTTGTTTCCGTTACGTCTAACTGTCGGGCTAACCATCGGTTTGTTTTGTCCTGCTTTACCAAGACTTGCCCAATCTTGTTGTATCGTTTCATATTACAAATATAATTGTTTTACAAAAAAAGACAAACTTTTACTATTTAAAACTTGCGTATTTTGTAAAACTATTTTATATTTGCTTATCGTTAATCTTTAAAGAAACCGCCAATATGAAATTCAACTTATCAAAGGTCAATTCCTTGGCCTGGAAAATCCGAAAGACCGGCAAAAGCTGGTCAGAAGCTATGCAAAACGCTTACGCTGGTCTACGTGCTAAGGCACAATTGCAAAGCAATGTTTGCCGCATCATCTTTATTAAATCCGATGGCACCCGCGCCGAAAGGGTAGGAACTTTGGACCCATCCTTTTTTCCGGCGTTCAACGGTACGAAATCCAATCGTACCCGGACCTCCGAAAAGATCAGCTTTTACAGCTTGACCGATGGAGGTTGGAGATCTTTTCTTCCGCAGAACCTTCTCAGCATTCAAGTGGAATCGGCTACGATGGCCGCCGCCGCTTGATCCCTTCATCAATCCCATCTTTATCAACTTTCTTAAAAAGCAATTACAATGAATCCATTAAATATCCAGCAGGACCCTATCGTAACTAAAGTAAATATCCATAATACCGAAAGTCAGATCATTACTATCAAGGCGCAAACCAGTCTATTGCGCGGCCTTATAGATGCACTCAAATCGGAGTAGCAAAATCAGAAATTTCAAAAGCTTGGCCCGGTCCTTTGATCGGGCCTTTTTTTATTTTTGGGACTATGGAAAATCAAAGCCAAAACGATACATTGGGCATTTTTCATAGCTATTTTCGCTTTTCGTTCATAGCTTTCAATGTGGCACATCCCCAAAGGTCAACTTCCTTATCAATTCATCTTTTGTTACCGGTTTTCGGTCCCAAGTGAATGTCGAGTTTTCAAAATCAGTGCCGCTGAGTTGTAGCAAATGAGCACCCGCATAATGTACCTGTATCGGATACTTCAAGCCAGGTACATTAACACTACCACTAAGGTTCTTAACTCCTGCCTTGATAAGTTGGTCAAGTAGCAACAGTGTCGAACGCTGCTGGGGCGATATATCTCGTCCATTGTATTTCAATTCAAGCAACATCATATTGCCGTTTCGGTCCCGGATTACTGTATCGATGTCAGTTAGCCAGTAATGCTCTGCATCAGGTAAATGAGTTCCGGTAAATTCCATCCATACCGCATCCGGTGCGTGTTCTGTTGATCTACAGTAAGTCATTTCTAAAAAGTGTTTTTGTGTTAGAAAAAATCTTACTGTTGTTCCTCTCATTCTTTAGGCTGCTGCCATATAAGCTTTAAGTCTATCGTAATTATTGATGGTGTACTCCAACTCCCTCCAGGGATCGCCTCCAGTAGATTTTGCAAAACGGAACGCCTGTTCAAAACTGTCAAATGTTTCTCCGGACTTCATTAGCTTCAGAATCTTGTAAGACATTTCCTTTTTAGTCCGTTCCGATGGCCTTCTTATCATGTATTTTGTAAATAGAGAGCTTACTTCCTCAACCATATTTATGGATTCGCCCGGTATAGCTTTGGGTAAATTCTGGATAAATCGTCGGGCGTACGTAAGTAGCCCTTTGATGTGGCCTTCATGATTTGGGTTTAACTCTTTGCCCTGGCTGATGAATGTGGTGGCAATCTCCTTTGCTAGGGTAAGAAGGTCTTTGTCTAAGTCTTTCAGTATCTCGTCGTTTGGAGAAATATGTTTTAGGATTAGCTTTTCACAAATTTTAACAGGAGAGGCCGGACCTTCCTTCCTTTCCAATACTTCTTTTGTGGTTAATACTTCACAGGTGGGTAATACTTTGTTGACCTCTGTACCGACAGCGGTACAGCCGACAACGGACCAGCCGACGTCGGCTGAGAGGACAACGGTATCACCGATGTACACCCCGATAAGTTTTGTCTTTATGAAATATTCATTTGTACTGAATCTTCCATTTTCACTTTGCCGTTGTTGCTTTGCGATATAACCGCCTATAACGAGTTCTCGTATTGCATTGTCAAGCCTGTGACGCCCGAACCCGGTTTCCTTCTTTAGTCGCGTCATACCGGGCCAACAGGATTTATTTTTCCCCATGCGTTTGGCGATGTGGCAAAGCGTGACAAAGGCATCATTAGAAAGATCATTGATAAGTCTAGTATCAATATTGAGCATCGCTTTAGATTTTTTCTTCAGTTATGGTGATGTCCATTGTGTTAGCGGCATACGCCCAAGATTGCTTCTTAAGTTGGTAATTACCGGCCCCAAGAAACCTGTCCAGTTCCCTATGCACTACTTTCAGTACCCTATCATACTCAGAGGCAAGACACAGGATAGAATCATGCTTAGAAGTTGCCCAGAAGGTTCTGATCACCTTTCTCAGAACTCCATTAATCATTACCATCGATTCAATCTGTGCCAGCATTGTGGAAAAGGCGGCATTGCCTAAATGAGTGGGAGTTTCGACCTGGCTTTTTTTCTTCTTGAAGTAAAGCTTATCGTATAGCTCTGGATTTTCTTTTTGCTGCCGCTTCAGGAACGACACACAAGACTTCTTGATAACATCAACTATATTTAGCGCATCTGGAAAAACATCGCTTAGAATCGCTCTACTAGCTTTTCTGTCTTCTTTAAAATGATGGGCGTTATGCTTATCGAATAATAAAGCAAAGCAGGAGTCTTTAACACCGCTACGGTGCTTTTCGCGAATGAGTTCTACCGACTCCGGTGTTAGCTCTGAAAACTCTTTTTTGAAGTACCGTTTTGCCGCAATTGATTCATACAACTCACCATCACCGGATAAACGAATGAACTTTTCAAGCTCATTTCTTACCGTCAATTTCGGCTCAATTTTAACACATAGCTTTTCACCTGATTTACAGTTAGTTACAACCTGTATGTGATACAATAAGGGTAAGAGTATATGTAGGATGTGGGGGTGTAGATTGTTTATTAGTCTATATGTGTTGTTTAAGGATTTGAATAGGGTTTTTAGTTTTTTAGAATATGAAACCGGTTTGAATTTTTCTTTAAAAAGAGATGGTGTAAGAAATTTGTTGTAAAAAAAGGTCAAAAAATCGCAAAAACGCGGCTCATCGATCAACTGTAGGCATTCCGACAGAATTGCAGCAAAAAACGTGAACTGTGAATTGCACATGTCAATCCCGTTCAAACTGTTCGGTTTTCCTTTGTTATCGTTGACAATGCATAGTGCAATGAACTTAGAAAAAGTATTCGTGAGAATATGATCTAACCTATCATTCGTACCGTTGAAATTTGGCATCGTGCCGGTGATACGGACTTGATTTAAAATTGAAAGCTGGCAGCTAAAGCTTGATATTAGTATTTCGAGCTTCCAGTTTAACAATTCATCCGGTTGTGCAATGTAATAGGTTGACTTGCCCGCTTTAGGTGTGTATATGAGTAGTTTTTGCCCTGGGAGTAAGTTAGCGAGTATGAATTCCTTTTCTATTACCTCCGTTTTGTATTTTCCACTTTCTGGGTCAAGCGATAACAAGTGCGCAAACTTTGGTAGGTCATTTTCGTTTGTTGAGTTAAATTCCGTAATCCTGTCGGTAATTCTTTTCAGCATTACATCCTGTTGCATGAGTTTGCACACCCATTCGTAAATTTCATCGTCATTACTAAATGGAAGGATAATATCTTCCAAGCACATTCTGACAAAGTTCTCTATCTCATTTAACTTACGGTCATTGATAAACTTCAATTCGAAAGTGGTAGGTTTACCGCGTAGCAAATCGGGATTGATTCGCATCTTCTGGCAGAAAGGCTTTTGCCCCGGTTTTAAGCGTGGATCAGTAGGTGACAGGTAGGTGTAGCCTCCTAAATCTAATACTTGAAGTATCCCGCCTTGAATCAAGTATTTCATAGCTGCGAGACCAACTTCATATTTTTCCCCGCGACGGTCGATTGCGTATGTCGCCCTTGTTCCTAGAGTTGTGCTGAAGAAGTTTAAAGCGAAGGGGTTGTAATCTAATAGACTGAAGTCGTTTCTTTTACTCGTACACACCGAGTAAATCGACTGAACAATCCTAAGAGCATAGGGGTGTAAATGTGTCGGAACTACTCGTTTTATTTCAACGACTAATTTGGTGGGAAGTACACCATATGACTTTTTCCTACTACGCTTTTTTCTCCTGCGTGTACGCAAAGGAGGATTAGAATTGCCTATGTTGGCAATTTCTTGTACTTTTGACATATCAAACTTCGATGTTTGTGGGGCTGTGTTTTGAAAGTTTGCCGACAATCAACACAGCCCCAACGTATTTAATTACTTTTCTTTTTCCAGGGCTTCCATTACTTCTGAGAGTTTAAATCTTACACTGCCGCCTAAATAATACCTCTTAATTAGTCCGTCTCTAATTGCCCGGTCCACAGTGGACATACTACAATCCCACATATTGGTAATGGTAACTTTATTGACGAACCGTTCCTGAAGAGGCTCCATAGGTTCTTTCACCGGTTTGTGCTTAATATCAATTACAAGTCGGTGGATTTCAGAAAGCCTGTCTAGCATCAACTCATAAGGATTCTGGATTACTGATTGCATATTTCTTTATTTAGTTCGACTCAAAATTGCATTGTCTTGATTGACCTAACAACCCCTAAGTACTTAGTTTCTTCTTCTCTTTTTTATTTCGTCAAGTTTGTTTAGAACATATTTTTGATTATCTCTAGCCATTTCCAAAGCTTCAGGGAATGGCTCCAATAAACGAATGAGGACTTCAAATTCATTTTTAGCTGTCTTCTTCACGTCTCGAAGATATTCGCTGTCTTGGGTTTTATTGTATTCCTGGTAGATATGCTGTCCGGTATTTGGCGCTGGACTGAAGTACCACTGTTGTGCAATTTCTTCCTTGTTCGCGTGGGTCACACCTTCATGTCCATTTTTGATACTTAGGTAGCGATAGTATTTGGCAAGTATTTTATTGTTGATTTTTTCCTTATCAAGTATAAACCTATTCCATCTTTCAATGATAAACATGAACATTTTTTGTTCGATCAGTCGAATTTTGCCTCTAGCTTTTTCATTATCAGGATCTGTTAAAATTCTGACTTTCATATCATTTATATATCCAGGTATCAGGCTCCTATAAAGGGTTAACATATCAATTGCTCTCAGCCTTTGATCTTCACCTTCATAGTTTCTTAGCTCAACCCAAATATATGCTGCATTTAGAATGCAAAGTTTCATTATTTGGGATTGGGTCGCATTGTCTAAAAAGATTTCTTGGTCACATAGATAAGTTATCATCCACCAAATAAGGCGTCTTTCAAAGTCTTCATCTTCTTTAGAAAGTTTATTAAGTGCATCTTTATCCTCTAAAGTCAACTTATTTTCAATACCACTGTCATCTAATGGCATTTTAATGAACCAGCCTACATAATCCTTCATTGCGGAAAACTCTTCATCGGAAAGGTCTGTAATACCTTTAAATTCATTATATTTGCCCATACAATTAGTGATTTATGGAGCAGCCGCTTGGCGCTCCTTTTTTATTCGTTTACTACCCGTAATCCTCTACGATCAAAGTTTACCTTGAATTGACGGGCAAACTCTTTTGCTTTAGCTACTTTATCGGTATGGTCATACTCATTTAGTTGTTTTGCGGTTGCGTGACCTGTGATCGCTTGGATCATTGATTCTGAAATCCCCCAATACTTTGCTAGAGAAACGAAAGTCCTTCGGCAACTGTGGGAAGTTATCTTTTGCCATTTCGGGACTGGTTCAGCATCTTTTACCTTTCCCCCACTGGTTTCTATTGTCTCAAATAAAGTGTCAATTCCAGCTAATTCACAAACTTCTTTGATGTACTCATTAAGTTTTTGGTTTGCAAGTTTAGGTGAATAAAACTCATATTTTTCAAAAATGGGTAACACCATAGGGAGTACTGGAATTATCACATCTGTTTTTCCCGTCTTTACTTGTCTTGTAATATGAATAAAAAGGTCACCATCTTCATCTTTAAAAAAGTTGTTAGGCTTGAAGCGGACGAAATCACTAAAGCGCTGGCCGCTATAAATCCCGATCAAGAATAAGCTTCTAGCTTTATCTAAACGCTTGTTATCAGAAAGGTCTAATTTCTCTAGTAGTGTGATTTCGTGTTGGGTGAGTATTGGGTATCTTACTTTTACTTTTTCAATAGTAAAGTCTTCGAATTTTCTGTTTTTATGTAAATCCCTACGCATAGCTTCACGCATGAATTGACGGAAGACCTCAAATACTTTAGCTGCATAGTTTATACTGTGCTTCTTTTCATTGAATAAAAATAGCTTAAAAGCTTCTCTGAAATTATAATCAACTTCAGCGAAAGGTATTTCTGCTTTAAATTCTCTCAAAAGGTTTGAGACAGTGCGTAGTACCTTTGTAGTTCCCGCTTTAGCGTTCGGGTCATTTTCCCTTTCAGAAACAAATGCTTTAGCAAAACTGACTAAGTCAACAACTTCATCTGTTTCTCGCTCAACTTTTCCTGTCCTTAGGTCTAGCTCCGTTTTAAAATTGTCTATAGATATTTCCCCAAAATCATACTCCTTGAAAATAGCTTGGGTAAGGTAGGCTAACTCATCTAAGCGCCTATTTAATTCTGGGTAGTCAGGGTGCTTTTTAGAGTACCTAGCGCGGCGAGACTTTTTATCCCAATATTTAGGGTCGACCTTTTCACCAGTAGACCATACAAGGCGTTTGCCATTAGGAATGTACCGGTAGGCCAAGTAGATCAATGTTTCGGATTCACTATTATCCTTAAGGAAAAACCGTACAGGTGGGATTTTCAACCTTTTTGCCATTACAATTAGTGATTTTCTTATAGAACAAATATATCAATTTTTTAGACAATAGATGACGAATAAGGTGACGAAGTTTTGAATTATTATGATGTGTTGTGATGGTAATTATGAGTAAAATATTTTATAAACCATTGATTTTAAGACTGTATGTGATTTTAATAGAAATAGCAATAAAATAAAGGTTCGAATCCTCTCACCCCGACCATATCCGAAAAGGTCAGCAACATTTGTTGCTGGCCTTTTGTCATTTCAGTAGCGATGTAACCACTTCACTTTGAGCGATTCTGCCGTCTTCCTGTTTGCCAATATCACATCTTATTTTTTCAGCATTAGAGACGTAAAAGCACTTCAGATACTATCACCAACATATTTCAACCTACAGACAAAAAAGATAACAACTCCCGAAATTTTCTACCTATATTCGACTTAGCAACTTAAACGCTAACCGGGCACCTTTTTGACGGCCATTTACGGGCCGGGAGTAGTATTCGGATAGACGTTTATGGTACAATCCAAACAATATAAAAACTATGTTTTCGCTTAAAACCCGGAATGCAGCATCACTGCTTGTTGTGTTGCTATCTTGCCTGTTCGCCTACCCACTACTTAGTCAGGAATATTCTTTCCAACCCGATCTCAGACAAATATCTGGTCTTCTCGACCGCGCACCCCTCCAAGGAGGTGGGAGAGCCGCTGGTGTAACGATCGAATTACCGACGCCCGAAGGAAAGCTGATCCGATTCGAAACGATGGAATCACCGGTGGTCAGTGCACGTATTGCACAGCGATTGCAGTTGCGTACTTATGCCCTGCAGGCTCCGGATGGCATCGTTGGTCGACTTACCTATACACCGTCGGGCCTTTTCGGGGTCTTTCTCGAGTATGGCCGACTGTATTTTCTGGAGCTTACCGACGCGGCAACCGGTCAATATCGTACCATTTACGGACAGGGCTCTGTGGAAGATCATGTGTGTCAGGTTGAAGCAACGGCAAATAGTGTCTTGCCGGCCACCGAAAAACAGTTTATTCCCGGTGCTCCGGTAAATCCTGTCGCTGCGATGAGCTTCGGCACTAACCTTCGCACCTATGATCTGGTGGTAGTAGGTACGGAAGAGTACACCGCTTATTTTGCGGATCAGGCGACGGCGGAGACCAATATCGTCAACATTGTTAATGCTTTCAATCTGATCTATAATACGGAAATGTCCATCCACCTCAATCTGGTTGATTATGTTGCCTTGACTACGGATAGTTATGATTCGGAAAATCAGGGTGGCGCTAATTTGGCCGGCACCATTATCGCTGATGTCTACCCCAATACGGCTAATTATGATCTCGGGCAGGTATTTCACAAAACGGCATCGGGAGGCAGTGGAGAAGCCGGTTTGGGAGTTGTATGCACTGGAGATAAAGGCAAAGGCTGGTCTTCTGATTCAAAACCCATTGCCACTAATTCCTCATGGATCATCCTTGCGGCTCATGAGATCGGCCATCAGTTCGGGGCGGAACACTCTTTTGACGGCACTACCAATTATTGCCGTAACCGAGCCGCCGGTTCGGCCTACGAACCGATGTCGGGCTCGACGATCATGAGCTACTTTGGCGTTTGCGATAACCAGAACGTCAGTCCTCCGGAGCTTACGGTTTTTAACGTGCATAGCCTGGATCAGATGAATACCTACGTCACCACCGGAAGCGGCAATACCTGCCCGGTCAGCTCGGCCAATGGCAATACGCCGCCGATTGCCAGTGCCAATCCCATGAGCAGTACTGCCTTGACCATCCCTCAGGCAACCCCTTTCCGACTGACGGGAGCAGGTGCGGATGCCGACGGCGATCAGCTTTCATTTTCCTGGGAACAACACGATCTGGCCAGTTCAGCACCTCCTACTACGGACGACACACCACGGGCCAACGACCCAACGGCGCCGCTGTTCCGCAGCTATTATCCGGCACCTACACCTACCCGGACATTCCCTAACCAGGCCAGCCTGCTGGCGCATGACTATCTCAATAAAGATGAAGCACTGCCCACGGTAGGACGTGCGATGAATTTCCGCTTGACCGTCCGGGATTACCGGGCCGGCGGCGGCGGTGTGAATTGGGATAATCTGGCCGTAACGGTTGACAACAATAATACGCCCTTTGCGCTAACCGCTCCGAACGGAGAAGAAAGCTGGACGGCCGGCACCTCGCAGACCATCCAATGGGATGTTGCAGCAACAGGGGGTTATTGTAGTAGTGTAAACATCAGGCTGTCGTTGGACGGCGGATATACTTTTCCGATCCTATTGACCGCAGCAACTGCCAATGACGGCAGTCAGTTGGTCACCATCCCTGCTAATGTGAACAGCACTCAGGCCCGGGTAGAGGTCTCCTGCGCCAACAATTCGCCAGTTGTCTTTTTTGATATTTCGGATGGCGATTTCCCTTCATAGGTTGTTAGCCTGTTATTAACCTTGAGTTCATACCATAGTTGTAGTTTTGTGTCCGAATATCATAAAACAACCATCATGCAACTTGCTAATCACCACGCTCACTCGCATTTCAGCGACGGCCGACTGACACCTGAAGACTATCTCAAAAACGCCATCGACCAGCATCTGTTATTGTACGGATTTGCCGATCACGCGCCGGTCCCGATCGACAATTTCGGAGCCATGACCATGAAGCAGTTAGAAGGCTATCTGATGGAGGTAGATCGTCTAAAAGAACGGTACGGGCAACAGATCCAGATCTACAAATCCCTGGAAGTAGATTATATCCCAGGTGTGATCAATGTGCATAGCCCGCATATTCAGGCGGCCGATCTGGATTATACCGTCGGCGCCGTTCATTTTGTCGACCGTTTTGCTGATGGTCGCCCCTGGGGGTTTGAAGCTTCCCATGAGAATTTTCAAAAAGGTGTAGAGGAGATCTTCGAAGGGGATATCCGGATTGCCATCAACCGGTATTATACCATGATCCGGGAAATGATTACAACACACTGCCCGGATGTGATCGCTCACCTGGATCGCATTAAGAAACTGAATAAAGGGGACCGATACTTCTCGGAAGATGCAGAATGGTATCGCCAGGAAGTACTTGAAACTTTGGTGCTCATTGCCGGTTCCGGAGCGGTCATGGAAGTGAACACCAAAGGGTTTTACAAAGGAGAGATCGAAGATACTTATCCCGGAAAATGGGTGTTGCAGGTAGCTCGTGAACTCAATATCCCGGTCCATCTATCCTCCGATGCCCATCATCCGGATGATATTACCAAAGGCTTCGAGTATGCCGGCAGCCTGCTTAAATCAATTAGCTACCGGACAACCCGGATCTTCCTTGATGGCAGCTGGCAGGAAGTAGAACTGGAACCTTCGGCTATTTATACCAGTTAGTCGTAAGTCAACCAGTCGTAAGTCGTTAGTAATCAAATGAAGGACTTAAGACTTACGACTCAAATTACCCCATAGCCTGCTCCAGATCGGTAATAATATCCTCTACATTCTCAATGCCAACGGAAAGCCTGATCAGTCCGTCGGTGATCTGATTGGCAATGCGTACTTCACGCGGAACCCGAAGGTGTGACATTGAGGCCGGATGCAACACTAGTGTATCCACATCACCCATAGTAGGGGCCAGGGTACAAAACTGCAGCTTATCCATAAATTCTTTGCCGGCTTCCAGTCCTCCCGCCAGTTCGAAACTCAGCATGCCGCCGAAGGCTTTCATCTGTCGTTTGGCCAGTTGATGATCCGGATGGGAGGGAAGTCCAGGATAATTCACCTGCTCCACCTTCGGATGTTTTTCAAGGTATTCGGCAATAGCCAGTGCATTGGAGCAGTGCCGAATCATGCGCAATTCCAGGGTTTTCATTCCGTTGTTGATCAGCCAGGCGTCCCAGGCGTTACTATTGGCCCCAACGAGCTTCAGGCCGGCAAACAGATCATCCTGATGGCCGTCGTTCACCTTGCCGATCAGGGCACCGCCGGTGGAA
>JAGQXH010000370.1 GCA_020436695.1 Lewinella sp.
CGGATACCACCGGGCATTTTTCTACTAAAACACTCTCTTTTAACGCCGAAGATGTACGGCTGGTACGAGGAATGATCAGAGAAACGTACGAACGTATCATGGCTCATGATTTTTACGAAGGTTGCGGCGAACGCAATTGCCCCTGGTGCAGCTTCCTACGCCGTCATCAGCACATCGGCAGCTTCAGTATGGCGGAGATCGAAGAGTTGGATGATTGATCGGTATTGGTTCCTGGATATCCGATATTCGGCCGCACCGAAAACCACAAACCCAGGAACCAATACTGACCGCTACTTTCTTTTTGCCGGCATATTCATGCCCCCCTGATGCAAAATAAGTTGGGGCACCTTTCCATCCTGCTGCACATCGAAAGTGACCTGAGCATCTACTTCTTTTACAAAAAACTCAGTTGCGGATTTAGGGAAGAGTTCAAATTGCCCCTGTCCGGTAGCCTCCCCGAAGAGCCGGCTTCCTTTCCGGGTGATCACAATATCAAAACCCGGTCGCAGCGTATAGGTACCGGTATAGGACTCCAGTACTGATTCTTCCACTTTGATCTCTTTCGTATCGGGAGGCGCGCCCAGACGGGTGAGCATGTCTACGGCATTGGTATTCCCGGGATTCAATTCCAGTGATTTTTGATAATTGGCAATAGCGGCCTGTTTCTTCCCGCTTTTCATCAATGCTTCAGCGTAACTGTCGTACACATTCGCGGAATTGGGGAAAGCCGCCACATTGATCTCAAACACACTTGCTGCCGCCTCCGGATTATTTTCAGTCAGGTAGGAATACCCCATATTATTGATCTCCTGCTCGTTCAGTTCGAAGGTAGCCGGATCGGTCTTTATAAGCGCTTTATACGCAGCCATGGCCGTGGTGGGTCCTTCCGTATCAATCGCTTTTTTAATAGCCATCGCCACAGATCGCTTTGGCTGGATCAGATCTGAATCCGAATCGAGCAAATGGAAGCCAATATCATCGGCCCCTTTCGTAGAGTTGGTCAGTACCACTACGCCCCGGCCGATATCCGGTACGAAACCGGCGAAAGTGCGATAACCTCCGGTACCTCCATTGTGCCAGACCACATCTCCTTCCGCACCTTTTTTTATGTGCCAGCCCAAACCGACACGCATCCCTCCTGCTTTGTCGTGACGCGCCTGATGAGACAATTGCATGGCTTGGTAGACCGGACTATCCGTCAGCCCCATATTGGCCGACACATAGATGAGCATATCGTGCAGGGAACTGCGAATGGCGCCGGCTCCCGCCAGCGTAGGAATGTCCCAATTGGACACAACGGCTCCGAGACTATGCCCTGGAGCCAGTTGCTGCATCTGTTGATCATTTAACTTGATCCGGGTATCTTTCATACCCAGTGGACCGGCGATCTTTTCGATAACGAGCTCTTCATAGGTTTTGCCGGCCGTCAGGGCCAATATATGACCAAGCAATCCCTGCGCCAGATTGGAATATTCATAGACCGACCCCATCTCCCGACGAAGCGTATGGGAGGAGAGAAACGCATACATTTGCTCTACCGTGTAGTCTGCATAAGGATTGGTGATATCTGCCGGCGAAAAATTATCCGGCATTCGCGGCAGCCCCGAGGTATGATCCGAAAGTTGCCCCAGCACAATGGGTTTTCCCTCCCATTCCGGCATCGTCACCGACTCGGGGAGATATTGCTGTACCGGATCATCGAGTTTCATTTTGCCCGACTGCACCATATCGGCCAGCAGAATGCCGGTAAAAGTCTTGGAAATGGAACCGATCTCGTAAATAGTATTTTCCGTAACGGAATGGCCCGTCATGGTCGTATTGCCGAAAAAATAGTACTGCGGCCCGTCCTTATCGATCAAGCCGATCGCAATACTTGGGCTGTGGCCGTTCTCGATACGCATGTCTACATTTTTGGCTACTTCTTCGGATAGGGTCCAGGTTTCCTGACCAAAGGCCAAAAGAGGTATTACCACAAGAAGATAAGTGAGAGAAAGGTATTTCATACTTTGGGGAATTTTGGTTTGCAGATATTGGGGAATCCGGATATTGGAATGTTAAGATACCGAGACTAATTTTCTGCTCATTACCTAAACGTCCCCGTTAACCCGTCAAATATCTCTGTGATCCACTTTAGTGTAACAGAAATTTCGACCAGTCTTTATTATCGGATGCTAAAAACATGCGTTCCCGCCTCCAGAGGTATTATCAATTCAGTAGCCGTAGCGTCAGCCGCATCTTCAGCAAAACTTTGGCCTTCCTTAATTACTTCTCTGGCTTTCACCCGCCAGCTGGCCTGACTGTTTGGGGGAATGGTCACGCGATAGGTAATCACTTCTCCGTTCCTTTGCCAGGAAGATAAAATAGTGCCATACGGCCCGTCATGGCTCGCTTCAAACTGGTCCAGGCCTACCACAAAGTGTGGTTCCAGTAGAATGTGTTTAAAGCCGGGCATCGCCGGATCGGGTTTTATACCGCCCAGCGCCTTGTAATACCAGGCACTGATCTCTCCAAACATGATGTGATTACGGGAAATATCGGAACCGGCTTCCAGATCCCAGTTTTCGGAAAGGGTAGTTGCCCCATTGACGATCCACCAACCCCAGGATGGAAAAGCCGATCTTGAGGCCACCCGATAGGCCAGATCGGCATACCCGTTTTCACTCAGTGCATTAAGAATAGTTTTGGTACCCAATAAGCCAACATCAATATGTTGTTTGTCCGCTTCTACCCGCTCGGCCAATCGGGCCGCTACTTTTTCCCGCAGTTCAGCGGGTACGATGCCCCAGTGGAGAGCCGCGCTTAGTTCGGTTTGCAGCCCGCTACCGTAGATACCGGTACTGCGGTCCAGGTATTTATCATTAAGTGCCTGAGCGATCTGATCCGCCAGGGCCTGATATTTCTTTTGATCCTCCGTTTTACCAAACAGGCGCGCCGCCTCCGCCAGTATGGAGACATCCACATAATAATACAGTGAGGAGGTAAATTCCACCGGGCTTTTCGATTTTACGGGTACCCAGTCTCCCAGCCCCCAGTCGGTCAGATCACCGGAACTGATGTCTGTGATGTGATCTACGTAATCCCGGATATTGTAATAGCAGGCCGACAGGAGGCTGTTATCCCCGTAAAAGAGATAAATGTTCCAGGGAATGATAGCAATGGTACTTGTCCAGTCCGGCCCGTTGGCCCACTGATAGCCCCAGCCACTGGTCGGGATAATGGCCGGCAATATGCCATTGGCCTGTTGCTCATCCCGGTGATCGGCCAGCCATTTTTCGTAAATGGTAATACCGTCGAAATTGTATAATCCCGTTTCCGAAGCGATGTGTGCATCACCCGTCCAGCCATTCTTTTCCCGCTGTGGACAGTCCGTGGGATAACCGAACAGATTGGCCAGATAGGAACTATTCGCCGCTTCCCAGATCTTATTGAGGGTAGGATTAGAACTCGTAATATTCCCTACCGGCGGTACATCACTGTGCATTACCATACCGGTCAGGCTGTTTTTATCCAGTTGCAGTGGGCGGTCGCTTTCTACGGCTACATACTGAAACCCTTTGTAATTGAAACGGGGCATGAACACTTCCTCCCCATTTCCGCTCAAGGTGTAGATATCGGTCTGAAAGGGATCGCTGTCATCGGTAGGACGGTAGTGCAGATCGATATTTGACAGGTCCAACAGGCCATCTTTACCCAGTACTTCCGCGTGTGTCACCCGAACTATGGCACCCGCTTCTCCACTAACCTGCAATCGTGTAACACCAGCGATATTTCGCCCCAGATCAAAAATGTAATGCCGGTCATTGACTTTACGAACGCTTTTGGGCGTGATCTCTGCAGTATGCCGTATGGGGTGCATCACCTGAGATACCATATGCTGGGACGGTGCGGGTGTCAGTTCTGCATTTTTCCATTTGGTATCGTCGAAATCCGGTTGATCCCATCCGGATATCTCCTGACGGGCGTCATAGTGCTCTGCGGTATAGATACTATTGAAGACAACCGGGCTAAGGGTCGTTTTCCAATCTCTATCCGAATAGACCACTTCCTCGCTGCCGTCTTCATAGGTCAGTCGCAGATCGAGGCAGAATTTCGGACGTGCCCGCCAGGGCGCCTGGTGAAAATACCAGACGGCTGTCGACTGGTGGTTATACCAGCCGTTACCCAAGAGTACACCAATAGCATTCTTCCCATCTTCCAGCAGCGACGTTACGTCGTAGGTAACGTAAAGATTGCGACGATCAAAGCGGGTATACATGGGATCGAGTTGATGATCACCAACCCGTTGGCCATTCAAATAAAGTTCGTATAAGCCGGCTACCGCTACATAGACTCGTGCACTTTTGATATGCCCTTTAGAGGTAAAACTTTTTCGAAAATAAGGGGCCGGTTTAAGATCTTCGTCGCGGGTATCCGTGATCCAGGCACCTCGCCAGTTGCTCTTAGTTATCATACCGGTCTCAAAACGAGCGGGAGTAGCCGGTTCGCTTTTGACGCCGTCCTTATCCCAAACTTCAACACTCCAGAAATAAGTAGTAAACGGATCAAGCGCCGTACCCTGATAGCGCAGCCATTGATCATGGCTTTTCATTTTCCCCGGATTCCACCTATTGCCTACACCCTGTGCAACCGATACAGAATCCGTACCTACCCAAATGCGATAGGCCTGCTGTATAGCTCCCGGACGTTCATCCTGAATTTTCCAGCGTAGACGCGGATAGGGCGAATCGACGCCGAGTGGATTGATCAGGTATTCGCAGCTTAGCTGTACGGGACGGCAAAGATCGGCGGGTTGTTGTGCCGAACAGATCGTGGTACAAAGCAGCAGAAGCAGAAAGATCTTTCTCATGGAAGTTGGTTCCGGTTTGTTTAGTACTTCAAACTCGGAAAGTACACATTACCAACCTAAAAATCCAATCAGCCGCTCTTTTTCCCGTTCGAAAATTTGTTCGGCGTAGGCTTTGATCGCGTTCAGTTGCTCCGAATCGGTTACGTCGATAGCCAGTTTTTTATTTTTAAGAATAGCCGGTGCATCATCTGCTTTATAATAGGCCGTAAGGCGCATATACTGCTGCTCATTGAGAAACTGATGCATGTAATACTGGCTGGCCACCATATTGGTCTCGATTACCAGGTGGATCAGTTTACTCATCCATTTGATCATTCCCCAGTTCCCTTTGCCGATCTTTTTGCGTTCTGTGTAGGAGCCGCCGTCCGTACCGCAACCCAATGACAGGAAGCGAATATCTTCCGGAGCGAGCCCGAGCCCCAGGCGATTGTCCTCCAGGTAACTGACACCTTCACGATCCGCTTTTTGTCCGTTCATGAGGAAAGACAAAGCGATCAGGGTCGGGTCATTCGCGTAGGTACCACTTTCGGAATAGTGCTGGTAGAGCGGCAGATTGATCGGAGCCGCCGAAGTGCGCATAGCCAGGTCGATCAACTTTTCATTTTCGTAGGTCACCATGGCCGAATTATAGATAACGACCTTAAAAGCAGGTACCTCGCCTTCACCAAGCTCCGGGCTCATATCCAGCGTGCCGCACAGAAAGATGGTATCCGTTCCGAAGCGCTGTCTGGCATCGGCCAGGGTCATTTCTTTACCCATCTTTTCCTCCAAGAGCTGCTTCAGGTTTTTGGATGGAAATTTCGGAGCGAAGAGATTGAGCGGATTCCAGAGTCGGCGCCAGAAACTTCGCGGCAGGATATAATCTGCCTGCTTCAGATAAATATCCATGATATCCGGGATGGTCATGCCCGCAGATAAAGCCACCGTAATGATACCGCCCGTAGCCGAACCCACGATCACATCAAATAGCTCGGTAACGGGCTTGCCCATCTCGGCTTCCAGTTGCCGAAGAATGGTAGCGGGGAAGAGGCCGCGTGTACCGCCGCCGTCTATAGTCAGCACTCTGATCGGTTTTTTCATATTTCCGGGGTTAAAAGTGTTTACTCAAAAGTTTCTTCTACAAAGGCCCGATAATCGGCATCATCGGTATGTTCCAGCAATTGCCGCCGGAGTACACCGTCGCGGTCGGAGTTTTTCAATTGTTCGATAAGGCGTTCCTGATAATCCCGATATCGCTTTTTTTGAGCGTATTGTGCCTTATGTTCCTGCAAGATATTCGTCAGGATCTCACTCTGTTCTTTATCCTCTGCCGCGTCCAGTTGTCGTTGCAGATAGGCAACGGTCTTATCGTAATCATCCTTGGTGGGGATGGCATCGATCGCTTTGGTCAGATTAACCAGTAAGCCTTCCTGGTTTTTGGCTAGTGAGCGTTTGCGCAACCACAACACCAGGAAGAGGGCAGCCAGTAGTAACAAAACCCCGCCAACTACCAGGCCAGCCGTAAGAATGGTTTTACTGATCCCCTTGGCGGTATCATCTACTTTTCCGGTAGTATGCTCTACGACCTTACTGACCTTATTGATCAGGCTGTCAAGTTCTTTACTAATGATCAGTTCTTCCAGACTCCCCACCAGTGCATTCCGAAGCATCAGCGAAGTGGTAGCCCCCAGCAGGGAATCTCGCAAAGCGTATATTCTGGCCAGATTCTCGTCATTCAGCGCCTGGGGGACCAGGCCGGCCATCGTACCATCCAGTTCTGACCGGAGGTTGCCGGTGATGGCGGCTAGCTCGAGCTCCAATTGATCGAAATTGGTGGTATCGGCCAGAAATCCACTAAGGGACTGGGTGCCTTCGTCCAGCAAGCCACTTACCACTACGCGCAAAGAATCTTCCAGCTTGTGAAAGCTCACCGAATCCAGTTGGGTAGTCAATGAGTTTCCGACCTGATCGGTCAGACGCTTCACGAGATTATCCAGTTTGGTGGTATCAATGCCTTCCAGGGCTCCCTGCACCAGCTTTTTACCGATATCGTCGGATCGATCCTCTAATCCCTTGAGAATACCACAGCCGGATGTTAGTGCAAATAAAGCCAGTGCGAAAAGAAATACTAATGGTCGTAAGGGTTGTTCAGTGGTGTTTTTGTAATTGTTCATCAACTTTTTTTTAATCGATACCCGCGTAAGATCCGGACAATCCCATCTTTATGATAAAATCATTCAGAAAAGTGCCTTTGGGATCCATTTCCTGCCGGACGGCTATCCAGTCATCCACCCGCTCAAACTGCTTGCGGATGAAATCATTATTCAGGTACAGTTGCATGTTGTGTTTGCCCCAGTGCGGGATACCTCCCAAGCCGATCATCATTTTCTGGTAACCTTCCAGTATTTCAGTATCGCCCGTAGTACCGTACAGTAATGGAATATCGATGTACACTGTTTCCCGGCAATGAGCGGAAGAAAGATAAGCATCCGAAGCCCTGACAAAACGTACGGGCACATGTGAAGACTGATACAGGTCGGCCTCATCGGCATTCCATTTCGCTTTGGCGATCACCGCATCGAGTACTTCAATGATCTTTTCCGCTTTGGCATCGAAGGCAAATTCTGAGCTGATGCCGTAGCGGATCACTGCACTGCCGCACTGGTACAGTACTTTGTGGCTCTTATTGTAATACACAAATTTCTGAGTAGCCCACAGGCCGGTGTTGATGGTCTTTTTTACAGTCGAAGGTTTCTTCTTGAATTTTTCGATCGAACTCTCGATCAGATATTCCAGCTCTCCAAACACCGAAGACAGTATATTGCGCATATGGGCAAACAGCCCTATCGGATTTTTTTCCGGTGGAATGATCTCCTGCTCTACTACTGCACAGCGATGGTCTTTCTTTACTTCGTACGGGTTGATCCGGAAGGCAACGAAGTCCTTTTCATTCACTTTTTTCATAAAGGAACCGTCACGCAACTGCTCTTTTAGCGCTGACCATTTCATGAGGTAACGCGTTTCCTTCATCCAGTACTGCGGTATCACCTGCATGGTGATCTCATAAACGATACCCATGCCGCCGAAACTGAGAATAGTGCTGTAAAAAACATCATCTCTCTGGATCAGTTCTATCCCGGCATTGTGATCAAACTTCTCGGGATCGGTAATACCGTTCTTGGGCTCTATCTGATAGAATTGCCCTTTGGTACCCACCATTTTTAGAGAGAGCACCATATCCGGTATGGATGGTTTGTTAATACCCGTGCCGTGAGTGCCGGTCATCATGGCACCCGAAATAGTCTGCACATCGATCACGCCCATATTGATCAGACCGTAATTCTCTTTATCCAGTACGCGGGTGAGCTTTTTGATGATGGTACCCGCTTCGGCCGTAGCCATATGCATGTTGCGATAATCTTCCCGGAGCGTATCTCTTTCAGTAATCCACACCTTATCCAGGTTTTTCATCGACAGGAGAAAATCCTGGC
>JAGQXH010000371.1 GCA_020436695.1 Lewinella sp.
ATCGTGATCCAGTTCTTCCAACGAAGGATGCTTGAAGCTGTGTACATCGCAACCCTGGGGATTGATCCCGGATAGTACATGTTTGATAGCGCCATCCTTACCCGCCGCATCCATGGCCTGGAAGATGATGAGCAGTGCCCGCCGGTTTTCCGCATAAAGTTGATATTGCAGATCAGACAGCAGATCGATATCTTTTTCCAGTTGTCGTTTGGCCGAATTAGCGTCCTTATATTCGGCGGTGAAAGCGGGATCGTAATCCTGCAGTGAAACGACAGTATCCGGTTGTACCCGGAATCGGTCAGTAGCAATTTTCATAATCGTTATTGCAATGTACGCAGTACGGGAAATTTCATATCAATAACAAAATATGATAATTCCACCAGGAAAGCTGAGGCCGGCGGCTTTAAAATGAGTCCAAAATAAAGACCCTCTTTGCATTCACTCAGGAAATACAAAGAGGGTCTACTCATTCCTCATCTCTCACTCCTCATTTCTAACCATCAAGGTCTGATCACCTTACCGGCAGCCTTGGCCTCCTGCATCGGGTTAGGCCGTTCTTCGGATTTGTGACTCTTGAAGATCTGGAAACGGCTGGGCATTTCCTGCACCGGCCAGCTGTTGTTACTTTCGTCGATATCAGCTGTTTCCCGGAATGGATCCAGTTTAATACCGGTAACTACCTTATCCTTAACGAATACGCGTGAGAATTTGTCCTCATTCTTCCGCCAGATCTGAGCGGGCAGTTTTTCTACCTCGGTAGTACCGTCTTCAAAAGTGAATTCCAGAATAACCGGCATTACCAAACCACCCTTATTGCTAAAGAACAATTCGTAATAGTTCTTATCACCGAATTCATCTTCCTTTTCTTTCTTGGTCAGCGTCTCAGCGTAAAGTTCCGTTTTGGCCGTGGTAACGGAATCCTTCGTTTCCCAGGGCTTATAATTGGAGTAGAAATCCACCAGTTCCGGATCTTTTTCTACGGCAAATTCTTTGCCTTCTTCACGGTTGCGACGCTTGGAGAGATGATCATAAGGCTGTTCACGTTTGATCGGATAGCTAACCTCGCGCGGTTCCGGATCATTTTCCATATCCACCTTAAACCATTGGATGCTATCCAGTGAAATATCCACCGCTTCGGTGGTGTAGAACCATCCGCGCCAAAACCAGTCCAGGTCTACAGCGCTGGCGTCTTCCATGGTGCGGAAGAAATCTGCCGGAGTTGGATGCTTGAAGGCCCAGCGGCGGCTGTACTCCTTGAATGCGTAGTCAAACAATTCGCGGCCCATCACCGTTTCGCGCAGAATGTTCAGCGCTGTTGCCGGTTTGGCGTAGGCATTCGGGCCGAATTGTACAATGTTCTCACTGTTGGTCATAATCGGCTCCAGCAGGTCTTTCCCGGCCTTCATGTAATCGGTAATAGCATAGGCCGGACCCCGCCGGGAAGGATAATTGTTATCGAATTCCTGTTCGGTGAGGAATTGCAGGAAGGTGTTGATGCCTTCATCCATCCAGGTCCACTGGCGCTCATCACTGTTGATGATCATAGGGAAATAGTTGTGCCCCACTTCGTGGATGATCACGCCAATAGCACCGTACTTGGCCCGTTCGGTATAAGTACCATCTTCTTCCGCACGACCGTAGTTGAAGCAGATCATCGGGTACTCCATCCCATTGGAAGCCTCTACGGAAATGGCTACCGGGTAGGGATAAGGAATGGTATACTTGGAATAGGTCTTCAGCGTATGCGCTACCGTTTTCGTGGAATAGCGGTTGTAGATCGGATAGGCTTCTTTGCCATAGTAGCTCATGCACATTACCCGGCGACCGTCTTCGGTGAAATGCGGCAAGGCATCCCAAACGAACTTGCGGCTGGCCGTCCAGGCAAAATCCCGCACATTATCCGCCTTATAGATCCAGGTTTTAGTATTTGTTGCTTTCTTGGCTTTTTCCGTTTTTTTGGCCTCTTCCAGTGTTACGATCTCAATCGGTTCGGTCGCCGTCTTAGCCTGTTCCCAACGCTTGAGCTGATCGGGTGTCAGTACGGTGGAATAGTTCAGGCATTCACCGGTAGAACCTATCACGTGATCTTCGGGAACGGTCATTTTCACGATGAAATTACCAAAGGTCAGGGCAAATTCGCCACGGCCGGTAAACTGCTTGTTCTGCCAGCCTTCTACATCACTGTACACGCACAGGCGCGGATACCACTGGGTGATGGTAAAGATGTAGTTGTCTTCCTTCTCAAAATATTCGTAGCCGCCACGTCCCCGGAAGAAGGGGTTCATACGGTCGGTAATGTAGTAATACCAGTCTACGTAAAATGAGAATTGTTCACCCGGCTTAAGCGGTTCCGGCAGGTCGATCCGCAGCATGGTCTGGTTGATGATATACTTCAGCGGCTGCCCTGTGGCCGTGGTGATGCCCTCGATCTTATGTCCATATTTGGAACGATCGATACTTTCCAGCATTTTCAGCTGTTGTTCGCTCATGGTATTACGGAGGCTGTTCGGGTCCGCATGATGTTGATCGGTCAGGTCAGAATGCTCATTTTCATCCAGTTGCAACCAAAGATAGCGCAATGTACTCGGGCTCTGGTTGTAATAGGTGATCAGTTCTTTTCCATCCAATTTCAGATTTTCCACATCGAGGGAACACTCGATATCGTAATCAGCACGCTGTTGCCAGTATTCCGGTCCGGGTGCTCCGTCCGGTCCCCGATAGATGTTCGGGTCGGGCAGGATCTCACCCAGTTGCTCAAATTTGTTACCGTGATTGGATCCTTCATTCTGGGCCTGCAGACCAGTGCCCAGCAAAAACAGTAATGTAGCCACCAAACAACTCAGTGTCGTTCTGGAATGGTTGAAATAATTGTACATCATACTAGTTTTAATTACGTCCCACCCCCGGCAGCATAGAAGATACCTGCTGGTTTTTCGTAAAGACCGGGATCAGGAGTTTTAAGGGTGAATTAAATTTCAGAATTAATGTAAGTCAGGTCAGGGCTGGAGTTCTTTTGCGCTGCTCTCCGCGACGGATACAAAGCACAGAATCTGCATCTCCGAAGAGGGAAAATTCCCGGCAAAAGTGTAATCAGTAAATCTAAAAGTAAATCTACCTCGTTGGGTTAAGGAGTTAAAGGAATAAAGATACAAAGCATATAACAGGTTGCGACGGTATCTGGTTTATTTTCGACCTATTCCGGTTTTAGGTGCTTTAGTTATAAAAAAATGCCGCTGAATGGCCCGGGCGGACCGTTCAACGGCAAATGTATCTTTACGTTTGGCGTTGGCTGTGCCTACGCCTTACTTCAGCGTCAGCATCACCACCGAAAAAGGAGGCAGTGTCACGTTCAGTGTTGAGCCCTCGCGGGTAAACCGGCGAAAAGTAGTAGGCTGTACCTTATCGGGTTGATCAAAAGTATTGTGATCGGTGATCTTGGCGGAGGTCAGGATCTCGCCGCTGATCTGTTCAAAACCGGCACCATGCAAAGTAACCTGCACGGTATTCTCCTTTTCAGCGTCGATATTCACCAGAGAAATATGGATGGTACCTTCATCATCTCTGGAAGCCGAAGCATGGACTGCCGGCAGCGACTTACCTCCAAATTGATATTCACCACTCTGCAGGCTGATCGGCAGCAAAGTAGCATCCTGATGCGCCTTATACATTCTCATGACGTGGTAAGTAGGTGTCAGCAGCATTTTTTCCTCATCCGTCAGGATCACGGCCTGCAAAACGTTGATGGTCTGCGCCAGATTGGCTACCCGGACCCGGTCACAGTGATTATTGAAGATATTCAGCGTAATGCCGGCGATCATGGCATCGCGCATGGTATTCTGCTGGTAGAGGAAGGCGCCGTTGGTACCGGGTTCTACATTGTACCAGCCGCCCCATTCGTCTACGACCAGGGCCACTCGTTTTTGCGGATCGTAACGGTCCATGATGGTACTGTGGCGGGTGACGAGTTCTTCCATATTCCAGGCGCGCTGCATGGTGGTGAAGTACTGTTCTTCACTGAAGCCGGTAGCCGGTCCTTTTGCACTCCAGTCGATAACGGAATAATGGTGCAGGGCAATTCCTTCGATAAGGTTTCTATTGATGTCCCGCATCATGACTTCGGTCCAGTGATAATCGTCGTCACTGGCACCGGAAGCAATCCTGAAAATACCATCACTGTTGGACCAGTCGGAAGTAAAGGTGGCATATTTGCGATAAACATCGGCATAGTATTCCGGGCGCATATTACCACCGCATCCCCAGGCTTCGTTGCCGATACCCCAGAATTTAACTTTCCAGGGCTCTTCCCGGCCGTTTTGCTTACGCAATTCCGCCATTGGGCTGTCTTTCGGGTGAGATACATACTGTACCCAATCGATCAACTCCTGCACTGTTCCACTGCCAACATTGGCGGCCATGTACGGCTCTGTGCCCAGCAATTCGCACATATTCAGGAAGTCGTGAGTACCGAAGCTGTTATCTTCCAGCACGCCACCCCACCAGCGGTTGACCAGTGTAGGGCGTTCACTTTTGGGGCCGATACCATCTTTCCAGTGGTAAGTATCAGCAAAACATCCGCCCGGCCACCTGAGATTGGGAATATCGAGGTCTTTCAGTGCCTTGATCACATCATTACGCACCCCATTGGTATTCGGAATGGAAGCATTATCCTCTCCGACGTAAAAGCCGCCATAGATACAACGGCCGAGGTGTTCGGCAAAGTGACCGTAGATGTGGCGACTGATCGTGTGTTCTCCCTGGTCGGCATTGACCATGAGGCTGACTGGCTGGGCACCGGCTGTCCATTGAAAAATGGTCAGGGCAACCACAACCGGAAGCATTTTTAGTTTTTTCATTTCAGTTGACTTTCATTTTGTCAGGCCAAAATAAAAAAACAAAAACGCTTTTAGTGTAAAAAATACACTTATTTTTTCACGATCTTCTTCAGATTCTTGCGGTATTCCCTTGGACTCAGGCCGGTAATCGCCTTGAATTGCTTGTTGAAATGCGAGAGGTTATTAAAGCCGCTCTCGTAACTCACCGCCGCAATACTCAGGTGATCATCAGCCAGCAAACTGCTGGCGTGAGCGATCCGAAACTCGTTCACGAATTGCGTAAACGTCTTATTCGTGAGCTTCTTGAAATAGCGACAAAATGCCGGAACGGTCATATTGGCCAGCCGGGAAGCTTCTTCCAGTTCTACCGATGAGAGGAAATTGCGTTCTACGTATTCGTAGATCTTTTCGATCCGCTCATGGTCCTGGCCGTTCACCTCCAAACCGAAACCACTGGCATTGAGCATTTTATATTCAGTGGAAGTGGCCATACATTGCAATACCCGCAGGAGGCGCAACAGGCGGTCGAAGTTGTCAAACTGCAACATCTCGTTGAGCAACAGACCTACCTGCTTTTTGGTTTCACCCTGGAAACTCACCCCCACTTTACCCCGGTCAAAAAGCTGCTGAATGCCTTTGAGCTCCGGCCGGCGGAAGAAATCCGACCCCAGGAATTCCTCCTTCATCTGCACGACAATCTCAATATGGCGTTCGTGCAGACCTTCGGTAAAGCCAAAGTGCGGCAGATTGGGCCCCAGGAAGATGAGGTCACCATCTTCGTAATAGGAAATATGATCGCCGATGTGGCGTTTACCCCGGCCATTGGATATGTAAACGATCTCATATTCGGGGTGAAAATGCCAGCGTGGCGTATTGCAGTAATTTATATCATCAAAGTACCTGACTGTAAAGGAACTTCCGAAGCCAGGTTCAATTTTTTCCAAACGTGCTTTCATAAGTCGATCCTTTTAAAAAAGAAGACTTGCTTCTATCCTCGCCACCATAACATTAGGCGGGTTGAATATATTTTTAAGCATACACTTAATTCGACCAAATTGTTCGATTTTATCCGATGAGAGTAAATATAGTACCTATCTTGGACAATATTGTTTTACTTTTGCCCACCTCATTTTAGACGACTGCCTGTCAAACCGTCACTTTATAACGCTTATGCAACTTTTGATCGCTTCCGCAACCGGTTTTGAGATCGCTCCATTGGAGGAGTGGTTACAGATCCACGCAATTCGAACCGACAACTATCGCTACCAATTAGGCTCCGCCCGGATCGACCTGCTGATCACCGGAGTCGGCATCCCGCTAAGTGCTTATAGTTTCGGGAAACTGTTTGCACGGCAGTCCTATGACCTGTGCATTCAGGCCGGGATTGCGGGTGCTTTCGACCGAAGCCTGGAGATTGGAGACGTGCTACAGGTTACCTCGGAAAGCTTTGGTGATCTGGGGATCGAGGAAGCAGATGGTCATTTTATTTCTGCAGTAGAATTGGGCCTGATCGATGCCCAACAACCTCCTTTTACCAATGGCAGGCTTCTTTCTCCTGCGGATGGGGATCTTCCCGTTTTTTTGAGGCAGGTGAGTGCTACAACGGTCAATAAAGTACATGGCCAGACCAAAAGCATTGCCGCTTTTCAGAGCCGTAGCGATGCCCAACTGGAAAGTATGGAAGGAGCCTGTTTTGCCTACGCCTGCCTGATGGAACAGCTGCCGTTTTTACAGATAAGATCCATTTCGAACTACGTGGAAAGCCGGAATCGGGAAGCTTGGGATATTTCTCTGGCCATTCAGAATTTGAATAATGTACTGAAAGATATGGTACAGGTTTTGGCAACTCAATAGTCCATTTTTACGTAAACAGCAGTGAGTGAGGAGTTAAGCCAGACTTAAATTACCAGCTGTTAACAATTTTTTTTTCCAAGTATTTTTATATTGAGTCTCTAAATAGTGATCAAACCCCACCTCGGTGCAACCTTTCCTGCCCTAATCCTAAAACTTTTTTCTACTCCTGGCTCACTACTCACTATGCCGGAGAACTACTCCTTTGAGAAAAACTGCCTTTAACTTTTTACCCCGGTTAAAAAAGAAGCGGATACACATCATCCGATGAGATATCCGATTTGTAATACCTGATACTGGTCAGCCGACCTGTATACATTGTCGTTGCGAAGGCAATAAAACGATCTGATTTTTTAGTTAAAAAACGACCAAAAATGGGAATGTTTCAATCTGAAAGAGAAGTACACGTTACCGTAGGCAGGAAAGAGGGTGATCGCTACATCTACGAATGTCCGATCTGTGATTACAAAGTGATCTTCGACGAAAGGAAAGGCACTGCGGGTTCTATGATCCGTACCGGAGGTGATCCGTATGTACGTCATCAGGGAAATTATACATCTCCGCTGGCCACCGATATTAGCGAAAATTAGACTAGTCTCAAAATAAAACCGGACCCGGGTTGCACCCGGATCCGATAGGTTTCATCTAACATGAGGTTCCTGAGTAGCTACTTAGGATCAAGGAAATCCTACGATTGCTTCGAACATGATATCGGGCTCAAAGTGGCTGTGGAAAATAGAAATCGGGTGGCCTGATTTGTACATGTTCAGCGTGACTACGTACTTATATACACCTTCCGTCAAGTTGGTCGTTGGGATCTTAATGGAATCGGTATAGTCTACTGAGGCAGCACCTGAGATAATACCCTGATAGGTACCAATGGGTACTACAGGTCCGTCACCAGGTCCCATTTTTTCAAGATATACTCTGGGGTGCCAGTGCAGATCAGGAGCCAGGATGCCGAACAGGGGTGCATTCCCCGTTTGCGTCCATTCCAGATCAAAGGAAAGCGTAGTTCCTGGGGCAATATGCACTACATTGTTGGAAGCAACACCATTTTCTTTCAGCGTACATTTAAATCCGACTACATTCAGGTTGGCAACACCAAGATCGGATTCAGTTATGAAACTGCTCATTTCAAGAGGTTTTTTGTAAGCATTCTCCGTCTTTCCAGTTCCGAAGAAATAACGCAAAAACTGCTTACCATTAATAATTAGGGTTTAATTGAATTTTGTTATGTGTGGAACCTTATCCTGCTTTTCTGAGCAACAGTGGGTGTCCTTTTTTTAAGAACCATTGTAATCACTGCTTATCGTCAAACATTGATCCAAAAGTAGATCCCCAAAATTAAGCACCGATAAATAGCGAATAAAAGGGTAATTAATTTGTAATTAAATCGGCTTAAACTTTGAAAATCACCGGGTTTAGGCCGTTTTTAACTCTATATTTTGCTACCAAAATGTTCTTTTTGTACAATAAGCGCACCAAATGCATCGTATTTGATACCATAGATAGCAACTATAAAAATAGACCTGAGTTACATTTTCTCCACTACATAGGACTACCTAATTATACCGATCCTCTCCATATAGATCAACCTCAGATAGGAAACCCCGATCCGATA